>NZ_LDSL01000180.1 GCF_001476815.1 Pseudacidovorax intermedius
GCGCTACGACCTGAAGCACGCCGCGTCGCGCACGAAGGCGCCCGCGCCGTGCTTCAGGTCGTAGCGCTCCACCGGGTTGGCATAGCCCATCAGCACCACGGGCGTGGCGCCATCCTGGCGGCGGAACTCGGCCACCATGGCCAGCACCTGTGCCATGCCGATGCCCATGGCCAGCGCGGCCTCGCCGGCCTTCTGGATCACGGGGCCGTCGGCCATGGGGTCGGAGAAGGGCACGCCCAGCTCGATCACGTCGGCGCCGGCGGCGACCATCGTGTGCATCAGTGCGGGCGTGATGTCGGCCTGCGGGAAGCCGGCCGTCACGTAGGGGATCAGCGCCTTGCGGCCTTCGCCCGCGAGGCGCGCGAAGGTGGTGGCGATGCGCCGGCTGTCCGGCGTCGTGCTGGGGCCGCTCATTGCTTGCCTCCCTTGACCGACAGGCCGCGCATGGAGGGCCGGTCGTAGAAGTCCACGCCCGACAGGTCGGCCACGGTGCCGATGTCCTTGTCGCCGCGGCCGGACAGGTTGACCAGGATGGACTGGTCGGGCCGCATCGTCCTGGCGAGCTTCATGGCATAGGCCACCGCATGGCTGGATTCGAGCGCCGGGATGATGCCCTCGGCCCGGCACAGGTGGTGGAAGGCGGCCAGCGCCTCGCCGTCGGTCACGCCCACGTACTCGGCGCGGCGGATGTCGGCCAGGTAGGCATGCTCGGGGCCGACGCCGGGATAGTCCAGGCCGGCGCTGATACTGTGCGTCTCGGTGATCTGGCCGTCCTCGTTCTGCAGGATGTAGGTGCGGTTGCCGTGCAGCACACCCGGGCTGCCGCGCTGGATCGAGGCGGAATGCTTGCCGCTGTCCAGGCCCTCGCCGGCGGCTTCCACGCCCACCAGCTTCACCTGCTCGTACGGGATGTAGGGATGGAAGATGCCCATGGCGTTGCTGCCGCCGCCCACGCAGGCCACCACCACGTCGGGCTGGCTGCCTTCGCCCGGGAGCATCGAGGGCATCTGCTCCAGGCATTCCTTGCCGATCACGCTCTGGAAGTCGCGCACCATGGCCGGATAGGGATGCGGGCCGGCCACCGTGCCGATGATGTAGAAGGTGTTCTCCACGTTCGTCACCCAGTCGCGCATGGCCTCGTTGAGCGCGTCCTTGAGCGTGCGGCTGCCCGATTCGACCGGCACCACGGTGGCGCCCAGCAGGTTCATGCGGTAGACGTTGGGGCTCTGGCGCTTGACGTCCTCGCTCCCCATGTAGACCACGCATTCCAGGCCGTAGCGGGCGCAGATGGTGGCCGTGGCCACGCCGTGCTGGCCGGCACCCGTTTCGGCAATGATGCGCGGCTTGCCCATGCGGCGCGCGAGCATGGCTTGGCCGATCACGTTGTTGATCTTGTGGGCGCCGGTGTGGTTGAGGTCCTCGCGCTTGAGGTAGATCTGCGCGCCGCCCAGTTCGCGGCTGGTGCGGGCGGCGTGGTAGATCGGCGAGGGCCGGCCGACGAAGTGCTTGAGCTCGTAGGCGAATTCGGCGAGGAAGTCCGGGTCCTCGCGGTAGCGGTCGTAGGCCTCGCGCAGCTCGGCGATGGCATGGGTCAGCGTCTCGCTGACGAAGCTGCCGCCGTAGGGGCCGAAGTGGCCGGCGGCGTCGGGCAGGGCATAGGTGGGCATGTTCATGGCGATCGTGAAGATGGCGCCGGTGCGGGAGGCACCGGCAGAACGATAGGTTCGGGATCGCGCCGGGCAGGACGCGCAGGTCCTGGCGGTGCAGCCGGCGGGCGCGAGCGCCGTGCGGCTCAGCGGGCTGGGAGGGCGTCGGCCGCGCGCACGGCGGCGACGAACTCGCGGATCTTGTCGCCGTCCTTGATGCCCTTGGCCGCCTCGACGCCCGAGCTCACATCAACCGACAGCGACCGGCAGCGCGGGCGCAGCAGCGCAATGCCATCGCCCACGTTTGCAGGCGCGAGTCCACCACTCAAGACGAGGTGAGCGTCGACGGCGGTTGGAAGCAGTGACCAATCGAAGACCTTGCCGGCACCGCCATAGCCGTCGACGTGCGCGTCGAGCAGGATGGCGCTGGCCTGGGAAAAAGAAGCCGCGTAGTTTAAGAGGTCGAAGCCGGCCCCTGCCGCGCCCAGGGGGATGCGCGCGGCGCGCAGCCAGCGGTGGCGGCCGTCGCCGCTGGCCGCGCGGCACTGCGCGGGCGTTTCGTCGCCGTGGAACTGGGCCATCGCGCCCGGCACCGCCGCCAGCGCGGCCATGACCTGCGCCGGCGCCTCGTTGACGAAGAGCAGCACCGGCACCACGAAGGGCGGCAGCCGCCGCGCCAGCTCGGCGGCACGTTCCACCGTCACGGCGCGCGGGCTCTTCGCGTAGAGCACGAAGCCCACCGCGTCGGCGCCCGCGTCCACGGCCGCATCCACGTCCTGCTCGCGCGTCAGGCCGCAGATCTTGATGCGGGTGCGGGGGGCGTCGGTCATGACGGGCATCGTGTTTTTCAGGGCAGGTTTTCGCAGTCGGCGAGTTCGGCGCCGAGGGTGACTTCGGGGGGCAGGCCCCAGGCGGCGTCGTACATGGGCCCGAGGAAATACAGCCCGTCGGCCGCGAAGGTGGGCGCCGCCGCCTGCCGGCTGCGGGCGTCGCGCACCTCGCGCAGCCAGTCGGGCGCCGCATGGCCCTGGCCCACGCGCACCAGGCAGCCCATGATGTTGCGGATCATGTGGTGCAGGAAGGCGTCGGCCTCGAAGTCGAAATGCCAGCGGCAGCGCTCGGCCGTGCCGATCCGCGCGATGGCGATGCGCCGCACGGTCTTGACCGGCGATTTCGCCTGGCAGGCCGAGGCGCGGAAGGAACTGAAGTCGTGCTCGCCCAGCAGGTGCGCCGCGGCAGCGCGCATGGCCTCGCCGTCCAGCGCATGCATCGACCAGCCCACCTTGCCCGCGTCCAGGCTCGGCCGCACCGGCGATTGGGAAAGCACGTAGCGGTAGCGCCGCCCCAGCGCCGCCGCGCGGCAATGGAAGCTGTCGGGCACCGGCTGCGCCCACTGCACGGCAATGTCCCCGGGCAGGAAGCGGTTCGGCCCGCGCACCCAGGAGAAGGGCACGCGGTCGATGTCGGTGTCGAAGTGCACCACCTGCATCCAGCCGTGCACGCCGGCGTCGGTGCGGCCGGCGCACAGCGTGCCGATGCGCCGCTCGGTGAAGCGGGCGAGGGCGAGCTCGAGCTGGTCCTGCACCGTTCGGCCGGAGGGCTGGCTCTGCCAGCCGTCATAGGCGCGGCCGTCGTAGCGGACGCCGAGGGCCAGCCGCATGCGTCAGCGCAGTTCGTCGAGCAGCCGGCGTGCCTCTTCCTGCACCGCGCCGCTGCTGTCGGCGACGATTTCCTCCAGCAGCGTGCGGGCGCCGTCGGGGTCGCCCAGGGCGTGCAGCTCGCGCGCCAGCGACAGCTTCACGCTGTCGGCGCTCTCGCCCGGGCCGGCGTCGATGCCGGTCGGGATGTTGAGCTGCAGGTCCATCGGCTGCGTGTCGGCAGGGCCGGTCATGGATGCGTGGAAGTCGCGGCTGAAGATGTCGGCGCCGCCCATCGACAGCGGCGCACGTAGCGTCGCCGGCTCGGTGCGCAGGTCGTCCGGCGGCAGGTGCGGGCCGCCGTGCGGCTCCAGCTCGGCCGGCGCGGTGTCGAAGTCGTTGCTCAGGTCGCGCATCGGCTCGTGGCGCAGCGGCGCGGGAATGGTCGGCTCGTCGCTCGCAGTGCGCAGGCTCGGCGGCAGCGTGGGCGGCGCCGGCGGCTGGGTGGCCGCACCGAAGCCGGAGGGCTCGATGCCGATGTCCTTGTGCGCCGCCGCCAGCGGGTTGAAGCCGGGCGGGGCCGCTGCCGGCGAAGGCGCCGGTGCCGGTGGCTGCGTGGTGGGCGCATCGGCTGGCGGCAGGTCCAGGTCCAGGTCGAAGTCCAGCGGCGCGACCGAGGGCAGGAAGCCCTGTGACTTGGATTCCTCCGTCGCCAGGGCGGCGTCGAGCGCCGCGCCGCCCGCCAGACCCGCGGCCGCCGCCGACGCGGCGCCCGAGCCGGCCGGCGGCCGCAGCGGCGCATCGCCGGCCGACAGGCCGTTGTCGTAGAGCGGGTTGTCCGGATCGAGCCCGCGGCCCAGTTCCTGTGCACGGCTCCAGTCGGCGCCCTTGCCGTCGGTCAGGCTGCGCAGTTCGAGCGCCAGCAGTTCGAAGGCACGGGCGTCGCGCCGGCGCGCATAGATCTCGAGCAGCTTGACCTGGACGGCAGTGCGCTCCGGTGCCGCGCGCAGGGCTTCCTTGAGGATTTCCTCGGCCTGCAGGTCACGGCCGTAGGCCAGGTAGACATCGGCCTCGGCCACCGGATCCACGTCGCCGGCATCGAGCTGGCTGGGCGAATAGTGCAGCGAGGACGCGCCGCCGTGGTCGTCCCGGGTGTCGACGGTGGCGCCGCCGCTGCCGCCGATGTAGCCCTCCTTCTGAAGGCTTTCGGGGAACATGCTGTCCGCCGCGTCGTTCTGCTTCTTCCGGCGCCGCCGTGCGGCGGCCAGCGCCAGCAGAAGGAGCAGCAGCACCACGGCACCGCCACCCAGCAGCAACGGCTGGGCGAGCAGGGAGGCGAGGAAGCCGTCGTCATCTGCCGCCGCCGCGGCGGCCGGCGGCGTGGCGGGCGCAGGCGCCGGCCGGGGGGCTGCCGCGCCCGAGGCGGCGGCCGACGCGGGCGCGGCGGGCGTGGTGGCCGTGCCGGCACCCGCCGGCGACGAAGCGCCGGCCAGGGGCGCCGGCGCTGCGGCACCCGCAGGCGCCGGGACCGTCGCCGTGCCAGCCGCGCCAGGTGCGGGCGCGGCCGAACTGGCGGTCCCGGCCGGGACCGGCGCGGCCGCTGCCGGGTTCGCGGGGCTGGCGGGCGCCGGCACCGGCGCGGCGGACGAACTGCCGGTCGTGCCCTGGAGCCGGTTCAGTTCCTCGATGTTGCGAGACAGCTCGGCCACGCGGGTGTTCGATTCCTGCGCCTGGCGCTCGCGGGCCAGGCGTTCCTCGGGCTGGCCCGGGGCGTTGCCGCGCGAGATGGTCAGGCGGTCCGGCGAGGCGGCGGCCGCGGCCCGGTCCTGCACGTTGGCCTGCAGGCCGCCGGAGGACTGGCGGTCGGCACCGCCGACGTTCATCGTCGGTGCATTGCCCGCCAGGCGCTGGCGGTAGCTGTTGAAGTCGCGGCTCTGGGCCACGATGGTGCGGCGGGCTTCCTCGGGCGGCGTGGCGCGGGCGTCCTCGGCCGAGGGCATCTGCAGCACGGCCCCTGCCCGCAGGCGGTTGACGTTGTTGCCCGCGAAGGCCGAGGGATTGGCCCGGAGCATGGCCACCAGCATCTGGTCGAGCGAGACGTCGGCCGGCTTGCTGGCCGCGGCGATGCCGCCGGCCGTGTCGCCGCGGCGCACCGCGACGGCGCCAGCGGCCGGCACCGGGGGCGCCGAGACCGGGGGCGCCGCAGCAGGGGCGGGTGCCGGCGGCACGGCGACGGCCGCCGGCGCTTCGGCCGGCACGGGCCGGCGACGGTTGCCGGCGGAGGCGGGCGCCGACACCTGCGGCGGCAGCGGTGCGACCTGGCGCTCGCTCGTGGTGCCAGCGGCAGTGCCGGGCGGGGCGGACGCACTCGGTGCCACGGGCGGCGGATCGATCAGCGCGGTGTAGTCGCGCATCAGCCGTCCGCTGGGGGAATTGGCTTCCAGCAGGATGTCGACGAAGGGATCGTTCATCGGCCGGATGCCGGTGAGGCTGACCACGTAGCCGTTGCCCCGCCGCTGGACCGTGCTGCGCACGCCGTTGAGCGCGTCCGAGAAGCCCATGCCCGCCCGCTGGAAGGCCTGCGGCGGCGCCAGCCGCACCTGCAGGTTGGCGGCCTCGGCCGGGGTGACCTCGGTCACTTCCACTTCGGCGCGCAGCGGCTCGCCCAGGGACGACAGCACGTTGAGCCGGCCGAGCGTCAGGGCATCGGCCTGCGTGCCCCACAGCCCGCAGGCGGCCGCAACCGCCAGCGCAAGGGAGGAAATTCGAAACCGGCGCGGGGCCGCCGCTGCGGCGCCTTCGCACCGAACGGCCTGCGCCGGCGGCGAGAGTCTTGTCATGCTGTCGCGGGCCGTGCCCGATAAATGTAAGTAGACGTTAACACTCGCGCTGCTCAATCACAAGGCGCCCCGTCGTCGGGGCCGGGGCGCCGTGTTCGGTGCCGGCGTCGTGCGTCGCCGTTCGCCACGCACGACGGCGGGCTCAGGCCTCCAGCAGGATGCGCAGCATGCGGCGCAGCGGTTCGGCCGCGCCCCACAGCAACTGGTCGCCGATGGTAAAGGCACCGAGGTACTCCGGTCCCATGGCCATCTTTCGCAGCCGGCCGACCGGGATGGTCATGGTGCCGGTCACGGCGACCGGCGTCAGATCCTTCAGCGTGGCCTCGCGCGTATTGGGCACCACCTTCACCCAGTCGTTGTCGGCCGCGATCATGGCCTCGATGTCGGCCAGCGGCACGTCCTTCTTCAGCTTGAAGGTCAGCGCCTGGCTGTGGCAGCGCATCGCGCCCACGCGCACGCAGAAGCCGTCGACCGGCACGGCGGGGCTGCCGAAGCCCTCGCCCTGGCCGAGGATCTTGTTGGTCTCGGCCATGCCCTTCCATTCTTCCTTGGACATGCCGTTGCCCAGGTCCTTGTCGATCCAGGGGATCAGCGAGCCGCCCAGGGGCACGCCGAAGTTGGCGGTTTCGTCGCCCGACAGGCTGCGCTGCCTGGCGATGACCTGGCGGTCGATCTCGAGGATGGCGCTCTTCGGGTCGTCGAGCAGGGCCTTCACTTCGCTGTAGAGCGTGCCGTACTGCGTGAGCAGTTCGCGCATGTGCTGGGCGCCGCCGCCCGATGCGGCCTGGTAGGTCTGGGTGCTCATCCACTCGACCAGGCCCGCCTTGTAGAGCGCGCCCACACCCATCAGCATGCAGCTGACGGTGCAGTTGCCGCCGATCCAGTTGCGGCCGCCGTCGGCGAGCGCGTTCTTGATCACGGGCATGTTCACGGGGTCGAGCACGATGACCGCGTCGTCCTTCATGCGCAGGGTGGAGGCGGCGTCGATCCAGTGGCCCTTCCAGCCGGCGGCGCGCAGCTTGGGGAAGACCTCGGTGGTGTAGTCGCCGCCCTGGGCGGTGATGACGATCTCGCAGCGCTTGAGCTGCTCGATGTCGAAGGCGTCCTGAAGCGTGGTCTCGTTCTTCGCCATGGCGGGCGCCTTGCCGCCGGCGTTGGAGGTGGAGAAGAACAGCGGCTCGATCAGGTCGAAATCCTTCTCGGCCACCATGCGGTCCATCAGGACCGAGCCGACCATGCCGCGCCAGCCGACCAAACCTACCAACTTGCTCATGTCAAAAGCCCTTTCAGAGTCAAACAAAGAAGACCGCGGCGAAAGGGGCTGGCCCCGCCTGGCTCGTCCGGGGCCAGGGGGAAGGCACGCGCGACGAACCAGGCTGGGTCAGCCCTTAATGGTCGTCGTGGTTTTGGTGATGGATGCGCGCACGGCAGTGCCGGCCTGGGCGGCGGGCACGGTGTTCAGGACGAACGGGCGGGCGGCAAACATGGGGCGCGATTGTAGCGCGTGGCGGTGCTGTCCTACATGCAAAACGGCCCCGAAGGGCCGTTTTCAAACGGATGTCGCGCGCGCCCCACGGGGCAGGGCACTCAGGCCAGCGCCTTCAGGACCGCGTCGCCCATCTCGCGCGTGCCGACCTTGGTCGTGCCCTCGCTCCAGATGTCCGGCGTGCGCAGCCCTTGCGCCAGCACGGCCTTGACGGCGGTCTCGATGCGCTGGGCGGCTTCTTCCTGGTTCAAGGAGAAGCGCAGCATCATCGCGGCGCTCAGGATGGTGGCCAGCGGATTGGCCACGCCCTTGCCGGCGATGTCGGGCGCGCTGCCGTGGCTGGGCTCGTACAGGCCCTGGTTGCTGTCGTTGAGGCTGGCCGAGGGCAGCATGCCGATGGAGCCGGTGAGCATCGAGGCTTCGTCCGAGAGGATGTCGCCGAACATGTTGCCGGTCACGATCACGTCGAAGGCCTTGGGCTTCTTGACCAGCTGCATGGCGGCGTTGTCGACGTACATGTGCTCCAGCGCGACGTCCGGATAGTCCTTGTGCACCTCGGTGACCACGTCCTTCCAGAACTGGAAGGTCTCCAGCACGTTGGCCTTGTCCACGCTGGTCACGCGCTTGTTGCGCTTGCGGGCGGCCTCGAAGGCCACGCGGGCGATGCGCTCGATCTCGGGGCGCGAATAGCGCATGGTGTCGAAGGCCTCGTCGGCGCCGGGAAAGTGGCCGTCGGTGGCCACACGCTTGCCGCGCGGCTGGCCGAAGTAGATGTCGCCGGTGAGCTCGCGGATGATGAGGATGTCCAGGCCCGCCACCAGCTCGGGCTTGAGGCTGGAGGCATGCGTCAGCTGCTCGTAGCAGATGGCCGGGCGGAAGTTGGCGAACAGGCCCAGGTTCTTGCGCAGGCCCAGGATGGCCTGCTCGGGGCGCAGCGGGCGGTCCAGCTTGTCGTACTTCCAGTCGCCGACGGCGCCGAAGAGCACCGCGTCGGCCTCCTTGGCCAGCTTGAGCGTGGCCTCGGGCAGCGGATGGCCGTGGGCCTCGTAGGCGGCGCCGCCGACCAGGGCGGTTTCCATCTCGAACTTCAGGTCCAGCGCGTCCAGCACGCGCACGGCCTCCGCGACGATTTCGGTGCCGATGCCGTCGCCGGGCAGAACTGCGATCTTCATAAGTGGTGTTTCTGTGAGGGTGAAAGGGTCAGGCGATCATCTGGTGCGCGAGCCAGGGCTTGGCCGCCAGCCGCTCGGCTTCGAAGGCCTTGATCTTGTCCTTGTGGCGCAGCGTCAGGCCGATGTCGTCCAGGCCGTTCATCAGGCAGTAGCGGCGGAAGGGCTGCACCTCGAAGGGCAGTTCCTCGCCATCGGGCTTGACCACCACCTGGCGCTCCAGGTCGACGGTCAGCTCGTAGCCCGGGAAGGCGAAGACCTCGTCGAAGAGCCTGGCCACGGTGGCCTCCGGCAGCACGATGGGCAGCAGGCCGTTCTTGAAGCTGTTGTTGAAGAAGATGTCGGCGAAGCTGGGCGCGAGGATGGCGCGGAAGCCGTACTGGTCGAGCGCCCAGGGCGCGTGCTCGCGGCTGGAGCCGCAGCCGAAGTTCTTGCGCGCGAGCAGCACCGAGGCGCCCTGGTAGCGCGGCTGGTTCAGCACGAAGTCCGGGTTGGGCTTGCGGCTGGCCGGGTCCATGCCGGGCTCGCCATGGTCCAGGTAGCGCCATTCGTCGAACAGGTTGGGGCCGAAGCCGGTGCGCTTGATCGACTTGAGGAACTGCTTGGGGATGATGGCGTCGGTGTCGACGTTCTCGCGGTCCATCGGGGCGACGAGGCCCTTGTGCACGGTGAATTTCTGCATGGTGTCTGCTCCCTGGCTTTAGGCGATGGTGCGGATGTCGACGAAGTGGCCGCGGATGGCGGCGGCGGCAGCCATGGCGGGGCTCACCAGGTGGGTGCGTCCGCCCGCGCCCTGGCGGCCTTCGAAGTTGCGGTTGCTGGTGGAGGCGCAGCGCTCGCCCGGCTCCAGCCGGTCGGCGTTCATGGCCAGGCACATCGAGCAGCCGGGCTCGCGCCATTCGAAGCCGGCGGCCTTGAAGACCTCGTGCAGGCCCTCGCGCTCGGCCTGTTCCTTCACCAGGCCGGAGCCGGGCACGACCATCGCCACCTTGATGTTCTTGGCCACCTTCTGGCCCAGCTTCTTCACCACCGTGGCGGCCTCGCGCATGTCTTCGATGCGGCTGTTGGTGCAGCTGCCGATGAACACCTTGTCCACGAAGATGTCGTTCATGGCCTTGTTGGGCTCCAGGCCCATGTAGGCCAGGGCGCGCTCGATCGCGCCGCGCTTGTTGGCGTCCTTTTCCTTGTCCGGATCGGGCACGCGGCCGTCGATGGGCAGCACCATCTCGGGCGAGGTGCCCCAGGTGACCTGCGGCTTGATGTCGGCGGCATTCAGCTCGACCACGGTGTCGAAGGTGGCGTCCGGGTCGGAGTGCAGCGTCTTCCAGTAGGCGACGGCCTGGTCCCATTCCACGCCGGTGGGCGCGAGCGGGCGGTTCTTCACGTAGTCGATGGTTTTCTGGTCCACCGCCACCAGGCCGGCGCGCGCGCCGGCTTCGATGGCCATGTTGCACACCGTCATGCGGCCTTCCATCGACAGGTCGCGGATGGCGGAGCCGGCGAATTCGATGGTGTAGCCGGTGCCGCCGGCCGTGCCGATCCTGCCGATGATGGCCAGCACGATGTCCTTGGCGGTGCACCCCAGGGGCAGCTTGCCCTCGACCTTGACCAGCATGTTCTTGGCCTTCTTGGCCAGCAGGGTCTGCGTGGCCATCACGTGCTCGACCTCGCTGGTGCCGATGCCATGCGCCAGCGCGCCGAAGGCGCCGTGGGTGGAGGTGTGGCTGTCGCCGCACACCACCGTCATGCCCGGCAGCGTGGCGCCGTTCTCGGGGCCGATCACGTGCACGATGCCCTGGCGCTTGGACAGGAAGGGGAAGAAGGCGGCGGCGCCGAATTCCTCGATGTTGGTGTTCAGCGTCGTGACCTGTTCCTTGCTGATCGGATCGGCGATGCCGTCGTAGCCGCGCTCCCAGCCGGTGGTGGGCGTGTTGTGGTCGGCAGTGGCCACCACCGAGCTGATGCGCCACAGCTTGCGATTGGCCTGGCGCAGGCCTTCGAAGGCCTGCGGGCTGGTCACTTCGTGCACCAGGTGGCGGTCGATGTAGAGGACGGCGGTGCCGTCTTCCTCGGTGTGGACGACGTGCTCGTCCCAGATCTTGTCGTAGAGCGTGCGGGCCATGGGTCTCGTCTTTCGTGGGAAATCGTGGGTGGGGTGTTCGGTGTCAGGCTGCGGCCGTGGCGGCTGGCGGCGCGGCTTCGGCCGGCTCGGGTGGCCGCAGGTGCTGCACCAGCGTGCGGGCGGCCACGGGCAGGGTGGAGAAATCGCGCGCCACCAGGCGGATCTCGCGGCGCGCCCAGTCGTCGCTGAGGTCCACCGCCGCCAGCCGGCTGCCGATGCCGGCGCGCATGAGTTCGAAGGCGCGGCGCGGCATCACGCCCACGCCGAGGCCGTTGTCGATCATGCGGCACATGGCGTCCAGGCCGGTGACGTGGATGCGCAGGCGCACGCTGCGGCCTTCGGCGGTGGCCGCACCGTGCATGGCGCGGTAGATGGAGCTGTGGGTGTGCAGGCCGACGTGGTCCTCGTCCAGCGTCTCGGCGAAGGCGAGCGAGGCCCGGCCGGCCAGCGGATGCGGCTGCGGCAGCACCAGCGCCAGCTGGTCGCGGCGGTAGGGTAGCGTCTGCAGCTCGCCGGCGTCGCCCTCGGGCACGTGGCAGATGCCCAGGTCGGCGGCACCGGCCTGCACCGCGCGCACCACCTCGTGGCTGAGGTGCTCCTCCAGGTCGATCTTGATGCCCTCGTGCAGGCGGGCGAAGGCGCCCAGGTCTTCCGGCAGGTACTGCACGATGGCGGAGATGTTGGCATGCACCCGCACGTGGCCGCGCACGCCCTCGGCGTACTCGGACAGCTCGCCCTGCATCTTCTCCAGGCTGTAGAGCATGGCGCGGGCATGGTGCAGCAGGCTTTCGCCGGCGGGCGTCAGGTCGACGCCGCGGGCATGGCGGTAGAGCAGGCCGATCCCGAGCGTGGATTCGAGGTCGGACAGCCGTTTGCTGATGGCCGAGGCGGCGATGAATTCGCGCTCCGCCGCGCGCCCGATGCTGCCCAGCTCGCACACGGCGACGAACAGCTGCAGCGACGTCAGGTCGATGCGCCGGGCGAAGCTGCGGTCCAGTTGGAGGGAGAGGGGCGAGGTCATCACGATCCACGAAGGGAGGCGCGATTTTCCTCTGGTTTTAGATGGTCAGTCATCGCGGATGGCGATGGCATGGGTGGCAAGCGGCGAATGCGCGGCCAAAAGAAACGGCCCGCGAGGGGCCGTTGGTGGTCATGCAGGCGGCCATGCCGCCGTTGATCACTGGCGCTTCTTGGCCGCGTCTTCCATCTTCTCCCCGGCCTTCTGCACGTCCTGGCCCGCACCTTTGAAGGTGTTGCAGCCTGCGAGCGGCACGGAGACGGCGAAGGTGATGGCGAGCAGTGCAGCGAGTCTCTTCATGGGATGGTCCTTCCTCTTCGGTGGCGATGTGTGGATGTGGAGGTCTTGCTCCGGAGTGGAATCTGAAGCGGCGCCGGTCAGCCGGATGTCAGTCAAGACGCAAAAAGGCCGCCCGAAGGCGGCCTTTGCGGTGCAGGCCGGCGCCTTGCGGCGGCCGGCTGCCTGGCCCGATCAGCGCTGGGCGATGGGCTTGACGTCGCGCTTGTCCGAGCCGCTGAACAGCTGGCGCGGGCGGCCGATCTTGTATTCGGGGTCGCTGATCATCTCGTTCAGCTGCGCGATCCAGCCCACGGTGCGGGCCAGCGCGAAGATGCCGGTGAACAGGTTGACCGGAATGCCGATGGCGCGCTGCACGATGCCGGAATAGAAGTCGACGTTCGGGTAGAGCTTGCGCTGCACGAAGTAGTCGTCTTCCAGGGCGATCTTCTCGAGCTGCTTGGCCAGCGCGAACAGCGGGTCCTTTTCCAGGCCCAGTTCGGACAGCACCTCGTTGCAGGTTTCCTGCATCAGCTTGGCGCGCGGGTCGTAGTTCTTGTACACGCGGTGACCGAAGCCCATCAGCTTGACGCCGGAGTTCTTGTCCTTGACCTTCTCCATGAACTCGCCGACCTTGGAGACGCCGCCGTTGCGCTGGATGTCTTCCAGCATGTTCAGGCAGGCCTCGTTGGCGCCGCCGTGGGCAGGGCCCCACAGGCAGGCCACGCCGGCGGCGATGGCCGCGAAGGGGTTGGTGCCCGAGCTGCCGCACAGGCGCACGGTCGAGGTGGAGGCGTTCTGCTCGTGGTCCGCGTGCAGGATGAAGATGCGGTCGATGGCGCGCTCGATGACCGGGTTGACCTTGTACTCCTCGCACGGCGTGCCGAACATCATGCGCAGGAAGTTGCCCGAATAGCTCAGGTCGTTCTTCGGGTACATGTACGGCTGGCCGATGCCGTACTTGTAGGCCATGGCGACCAGCGTGGGCATCTTGGCGATCAGGCGGATGGCCGCGATCTCGCGATGCTCGGGGTTATTGATGTCGGTGCTGTCGTGATAGAAGGCCGACAGGGCGCCGACCAGGCCGGTGAGCACGGCCATGGGGTGCGCGTCGCGACGGAAGCCACGCAGGAAGAACTGCATCTGCTCGTTCACCATCGTGTGGCGCGTCACCGTGTCGGTGAACTCGGTCTTCTGCGCCTCGTTGGGCAGCTCGCCGTTGAGCAGCAGGTAGCAGGTTTCCAGGAAGTCGCAGTTCACCGCCAGCTGCTCGATGGGGTAGCCGCGGTACAGCAGCTCGCCCTTGTCGCCGTCGATGTACGTGATGGCCGACTGGCACGACGCCGTGGACAGGAAGCCCGGGTCGTAGGTGAACATGCCCGTCTGCGCGTACAGCTTGCGGATGTCGATGACGTCCGGACCGACCGTGCCCTTGTAGATCGGCAGATCGATGGCTTGGCCGCCGTTGCTGAACGCGAGCGTGGCCTTGATGTCGGAGGCTTTCATGTCGACTTTCTCTTGAGAAGGTGGAGGGGAAGGAGAGATGGCGAAGGATGGGATGGAGCGGCTCAGGCTGCGGGCTTCTTGTCGCCCGGCGGGCGCATCAGCTCCAGCACCGCCGCCACCTCGGCCCCGGCCCATGCGGGCTCGGGCTCCTTTCGGCGCAGCAGAAGGTCGAGCAGGTCGTTGTCGGGCAGGTCCATCAGGGTGTCCACCGCCTGGGCCTGCGCCCGAGTCATGCGTGGCCCGTACCGCTCGAAGAAGCGGGTGATGAAGATGTCGTTTTCGAGCAACCCGCGTCGGCAGCGCCACTGCAGCCGGGCCAGCTCGCGCTCGCCAAGAATCTCGGCATCGGCAGGCTGGTTGGAGGCGGGCACTGTCTGCGGCATGGGGTGGGGTTCGCTGGGGTCGATCGCCGGAGGCATCAGATGGCGCGGCGCACCATCAGCTCCTTGATCTTGCCGATCGCCTTGGTGGGGTTCAGGTGCTTGGGGCACACGTCCACGCAGTTCATGATCGTGTGGCAGCGGAACAGGCGGTACGGGTCTTCCAGGTTGTCCAGGCGCTCGCCGGTGGCTTCGTCGCGGCTGTCGGCGATGAAGCGGTAGGCCTGCAGCAGGCCGGCCGGGCCGACGAACTTGTCGGGATTCCACCAGAAGCTGGGGCAGCTCGTGGAGCAGCTCGCGCACAGGATGCACTCGTACAGGCCGTTGAGCTCCTCACGCTCCTCGGGCGACTGCAGCCGCTCGCGCTCGGGGGCCAGGCCCTCGGTGATCAGGTAGGGCTTGATCGAGTGGTACTGCTTGAAGAACTGCGTCATGTCCACGATCAGGTCGCGGATGACCGGCAGGCCGGGCAGCGGCTTGAGCACGATGGTGCCCTTGAGCGTGTTCATGTTGGTGAGGCACGCCAGGCCGTTCTTGCCGTTGATGTTCATCGCGTCCGAGCCGCAGACGCCTTCGCGGCAGGAGCGGCGGAAGGCGATGCTCGGATCCTGGGCCTTGAGCTTGACCAGGGCATCCAGCAGCATGCGCTCGTGGCCGTCGAGTTCGATCTCGACGGTCTGCATGTAGGGCTTGGCATCCTTGTCCGGGTCGTAGCGGTAGATCTGGAATGTGCGCTTCATGTCGGTGTCTCGTGGGGTTGCGGCGATGTCAGAACGTGCGGACCTTGGGCGGCACGCTGTCGACGGTCAGCGGCTTGAGGTTGACGGGCTTGTAGGTCAGGTTGTTGCCGGCGCTGTGCCACAGCGTGTGCTTCATCCATTCCTTGTCGTTGCGGCCGAGCGGGAACTCGGGATGGTCGGCCGGGTGCTCGTAGTCGTCCACCGTGTGGGCGCCGCGGCATTCCTTGCGGGCGGCGGCCGAGACCATGGTGGCCTGGGCCACCTCGATCAGGTTGTCCACCTCGAGCGCTTCCATGCGGGCGGTGTTCCACACCATGGACTTGTCCTTCAGCGTCACGGTCGGCACGCGGCTGCGCAGGTCGGCGACCTTGACCACGCCTTCGTCCATGCTCGCCTGCGTGCGGAACACGCCGGCGTGCTGCTGCATGGTGGCGCGGATGTCGTTGGCGATGTCCTGCGCGTAGATGCCGTCGTTGGAGTCCTGCAGCTGGTTCAGGCGCGCCAGGGTGCGGTCGGCGCCATCCGCCGGCAGGGGCTTGTGCTCGCCGCTGTTCTTGACGAAGTCGACGATGTGCTTGCCCGCCGACTTGCCGAAGACCAGCAGGTCCAGCAGCGAGTTGGTGCCCAGGCGGTTGGCGCCGTGCACCGACACGCAGGAGCATTCGCCCACCGCGTACAGGCCGCCGACGACCTGGTTGTGCACCTCGCCGTTCTGCACCACCACCTGGCCGTTGATGTTGGTCGGGATGCCGCCCATCTGGTAGTGGATGGTGGGCACGACCGGGATCGGCTCCTTGGTGATGTCGACGTTGGCGAAGTTGTGGCCGATCTCTTCCACCGAGGGCAGGCGCTTGCGGATGGTGTCGGCGCCCAGGTGGTCGAGCTTCATCAGGATGTAGTCCTTGTTGGGACCGCAGCCGCGACCTTCCTTGATCTCCTGGTCCATCGAGCGCGACACGAAGTCGCGCGGTGCCAGATCCTTCAGCGTGGGCGCATAGCGCTCCATGAAGCGCTCGCCATTGCTGTTGAGCAGGATGGCGCCTTCGCCGCGGCAGCCTTCGGTCAGCAGCACGCCCGCGCCGGCCACGCCGGTGGGGTGGAACTGCCAGAACTCCATGTCCTGCAGCGGGATGCCGGCGCGCGCCGCCATGCCCAGGCCGTCGCCGGTGTTGATGAAGGCGTTGGTGGAGGCGGCGAAGATGCGGCCCGCGCCGCCGGTGGCCAGCAGCACGGCCTTGGCCTGCAGCACGTGCAGGTCGCCGGTTTCCAGCTCCAGCGCCGTGACGCCCACCACGTCGCCGTCGGCGTCGCGGATCAGGTCCAGCGCCATCCATTCGACGAAGAAGTTGGTCTTGGCCTTGACGTTCTGCTGGTACAGCGTGTGCAGCATGGCGTGGCCGGTGCGGTCGGCCGCCGCGCAGGCGCGCTGCACGGGCTTCTCGCCGTAGTTGGCGGTGTGGCCGCCGAAGGGACGCTGGTAGATCGTGCCGTCCGGGTTGCGGTCGAAGGGCATGCCGAAATGCTCGAGTTCGATCACGACCTTCGGTGCTTCACGGCACATGAACTCGATGGCGTCCTGGTCGCCCAGCCAGTCGGAGCCCTTGATGGTGTCGTAGAAGTGGTAGTGCCAGTTGTCCTCGGACATGTTGCCCAGCGAAGCGGACACGCCGCCCTGCGCCGCCACGGTGTGCGAGCGGGTGGGGAACACCTTGGACAGGGACGCGACGTTCAGGCCGGCGCGGGACAGTTCCAGCGCGGCGCGCATGCCGGAGCCGCCGGCCCCCACGATGACGACGTCGAACTTGCGCGTGGCGATCTTGGCTTTGGTATACGACATGGCTCAAATCCTCCAGAGCACTTGAATGGCCCAACCCGCGCAACCCACAAGCCAGACGATGGTGAAAATTTGCAGGGCGAGTCGGATGCCGACGGGCTGGACGTAGTCCATCCAGACGTCGCGCATGCCCACCCATACGTGCCAGAGCAGGGCGGCGATCACCGTGAAGGTCAGAACCTTCATCCACTGCGGGGCGAAGATGCCCGCCCAGCGGTCGTAGCCGACCGGGCCGCTGGTGAACAGCACCTGGGCCAGGACGACGAGGGTGAAGATGCCCATGAGCGCGGCGGTGACGCGCTGGGACAGCCAGTCGCGCATGCCGTAGTGCGCGCCGACGACGGTGCGCTTGGAGCCGTAATTCACTGCCATGATTTGCTGTGCCTTTTTCTTGTGATCAGTAGAGGCCGAAGAGCTTGGCGCCCAGCGCCAGGGTCAGCACGACGCTGATGACCAGCACGGCCAGAGCCGAGGCCTTGCCGAAGTCCTTGGTGACGGCCTCGTGGCTCACGTCCATCCAGAGGTGGCGCACGCCGGCGCAGAAATGGTGCAGGTAGGCCCAGATCAAGGCCAGCGCGACGAGCTTCAGGAACCATCCCGGCAGGAAACCGACGCCGATCTCGAAGGCGTTGCGGAAGCGCGCATAGGAGATTTCCGAAGAGACCGAGGTGTCGAACATCCAGATGATGAAGGGCAGCAGCAGGAACATCAGCGCGCCGCTCACCCGGTGCAGGATCGACACGATGCCGGCCGGCGGCAGCCGGTAGCCAGGCAGATCCGTGACCACGTTGATGTTGCGGAATTCGCGGCGCGGCGGCCTTGTCTTGGAAGCGAGCTCTGTCATGGGGGAGGTTCTTTCTGGGAGGTCGGTAGGGCGACTCGTGTCAGGACGTATATGCAGGCAACTTAAAATTCTATTGCAATGCACCATGAAGCATCGCTTGCCGCGACGGCCGCTGCCGGACGGGTTCGGAAGCTATTTTTCTAGGAGCAGGGTGTGCAGGCGGCATCGTCATGGGGCACTGGCGGCGCCCTAGCCGAGATCGTTTCGATAATGGTGCGCATCGGTGCGGTAGAGGCCGCGGCGCAGTTCCATCGGGGCGTCGTGGTAGGTGTGCGCGATGCGCTCGACGGACAGCAGCGGCGTCTGGAGTGTCACGCCAAGCAGCGAAGCCTGGTCGGTATCGGGGAGAACCGCGCGCAGCTTTTCCTCGGCGCGCACCATGCGCACGCCGAACTCGCTCTCGAACATTTCGTACATGGGGCCGCGCCACTGCGCCAGCCGCTCGGCCGTCAGGCCCTTGAAGGGGCCGCCGGGCAGCCACAGGTCTTCCAGGATGGTGGGCTCGCCGCCGTAGGCCAGCACGCGCCGCACCTGCAGCACCGGATCGCCGGGGCGAAGGGCCAGCGCCCGGGCCACGTCCGCGCTGGCGCGCACCCGGCGGCAGTCCACGATGGTGCGCTCGGCGGGCCCTTCGCTGGCGGGCGTGCCTTCGTCGGGCACCAGCTTGAGGAAGCGGTACTGCACCTGCTGCTCGGCATGGGTGGCGACGAAGGTGCCCTTGCCCTGCCGGCGCACCAGAAGGTTGTCGGCCGCCAGTTCGTCGATGGCCTTGCGCACCGTGCCCTGGCTCACGCGAAAGCGGGCCGCCAGGTCGATCTCGCTCGGGATCGGTTCGCCCGGGCGCCATTCCCCCGCCTGCAGCCTCTGCAGGATGAGCGCCCGGATCTGCTGGTACAGCGGGCTGAAGGAGGGCGTGCCGGCGTCTGCGGCGGGCGGCGAGGACATCGGGGGTGTTCGGGCGGCGGGCCCGTCGCCGGGCGCCAAGCCCTACATCTTATATAAGACATAAGACATGCGCCACGGATTCGGCCTAGAATGTGCTGTTGTTTTCCTGCCCGTGGCCGACCGGCATTGCCGCCGACGCACAGGATTCCTGCGGGCAGGCTTACGCGGTAGTTGCCGTTTCTTCCCACTTCGTCTGGAGTCTTCCCATGAGCAAAAAGCCCGTTCGCGTCGCCGTCACCGGCGCCGCCGGCCAAATCGGTTACGCCCTCCTGTTCCGCATCGCTTCGGGCGAGATGCTTGGCAAGGACCAGCCGGTCATCCTGCAACTGCTGGAAATCCCGGACGAGAAGGCCCAGAAGGCGCTCAAGGGCGTGATCATGGAGCTGGAAGACTGCGCCTTCCCGCTGCTGGCCGGCGTGATCCCGACCGGTGATCCGGAAGTCGCCTTCAAGGATGCCGACTACGCCCTGCTGGTCGGTGCCCGCCCCCGCGGCCCCGGCATGGAGCGCGCCGACCTGCTGGCCGCCAATGCCCAGATCTTCACCGCCCAGGGCAAGGCCCTGGACAAGGTCGCCAGCCGCGACGTCAAGGTGCTGGTGGTCGGCAACCCCGCCAACACCAACGCCTACATCGCCATGAAGAGCGCGCCCAGCCTGCCGCGCGAGAACTTCACCGCCATGCTGCGCCTGGACCACAACCGCGCCGCCAGCCAGATCGCCGCCAAGACCGGTGGCCAGGTCGGCGAGATCGAGAAGCTGACCGTGTGGGGCAACCATTCGCCCACCATGTACGCCGACTACCGCTTCGCGACCATCGGCGGCAAGTCGGTCAAGGACGCCATCAACGACCAGGTCTGGAACGCCGACGTGTTCCTGCCCACAGTGGGCAAGCGCGGCGCCGCCATCATCGATGCGCGCGGTCTGTCCTCGGCTGCCTCGGCCGCCAACGCCGCCATCGACCACATGCGCGACTGGGCCCTGGGCTCGCAGGGCAAGTGGGTCACCATGGGCGTGCCCTCCAACGGCGAATACGGCATTCCCAAGGACGTGATCTTCGGCTTCCCGGTGACCACCGAGAACGGCAAGTACAAGATCGTCGAAGGCCTGGAGATCGACGCCTTCTCGCAGGAACGCATCAACAAGACCCTGGCCGAGCTGCAGGGCGAGCAGGACGGCGTCAAGCACCTGCTCTGAGGCGACAGGCCCGTGCGCTGGCGCCCTGCGGCGCGGCGCACGCCGCAGCCGGGTGCGCCGCCTCGCGCGCCCCGCTGCAGGACGGCCGGGAACGCGGGGCGCTTTTGCGACTCTTGTCTGAGACACCATGGATTGGGATCCCGCGCTCTACCGCCGTTATGAAGACGAGCGGACCCGCCCTGCGGCCGAACTGCTGGCCCGGGTGCCGCTGGCATCGGCCCGGCGTGTGGTCGACCTGGGCTGCGGCCCGGGCAACTCCACCGAACTGCTGGCGCGGCGTTTCCCCGAGGCGCAGGTGCTGGGCGTCGACAACGCCGAGCCCATGCTGGCCGATGCGCGCAAGCGCCTGCCCGAGGCCCGCTTCGAACTGGGCGACATCGCCCGCTGGCAGCCCGCCGGCGAGGCCCCCGACCTGATCTACGCCAACGCCGCCCTGCAATGGGTGCCGGGCCACGAGCAGCTGCTGCCGCGGCTCTTCGGCCTGCTGGCACCGGGCGGCGTGCTGGCCGTCCAGATGCCGGACAACCGGCAGGAACCCACCCATCGCCTGATGCGCGAGCTGGCATCGCAGGCGCCGTGGGCGTCCCACATCGGCGATGCCGACCGGGTGCGCACCGAGCTGCTCGCCATCGGCGGCTATTACGACCTGCTGGCGCCCGAAGCGGCGGACGTGGACGTGTGGCACACCATCTACCAGCACCGCATGGCCTCGGCCGCCGCCATCGTCGAATGGGTGAGCGGCACCGGCCTGCGGCCCTTCCTCGATCCGCTGCCGACCGAGTTGCGTGCCAGCTACCTCCAGGCCTACGCGCAGGGCGTGGAATCGGCGTATCCCGCGCGCAGCGATGGCCGGCGGCTGCTGGCCTTCCCGCGCATGTTCATCGTGGCCCGCCGTCCCGCATGAAGTCTTCTTCCGCCACCGAAACGCGCGACACGGCTTTGCCCGCAGCCGCCGGATCGGCCCATCCCGCCCAGGTGCTGCTCGGCGCCCAGGCCGGCGCCGTGGTGCTGCCGGTGTGCGACCACTACAGCGGCGTCGAGGCGCGCATGCGCAAGAGCCTCGCCCTGCAGGCCGAGATGGCCGCCGAATTCGGCGCCTGCGTGTTCGACGTCACCCTCGACTGCGAGGACGGCGCGCCGGTGGGCGGTGAGGCCGAGCATGCGCAGCTGGTGGTCGAGCTGGCGCGCGGCGCCGCGGCCGGCCTGCGCGTCGGCGCGCGGGTCCATCCGGTGGACCATCCCGCCTTCGAGGCCGACGTCGCCACCATCGTCGGCGGCGCGGGCGACCGGCTCGCCTACCTCATGGTGCCCAAGGTCGAGACGGCCGCCGACGTGGCCCGCGCCGCCGCCGCCCTGGACGCCGCCGGCGCCTCGGCGCTGCCGCTGCACGTGCTGATCGAGTCGCCCCTGGCCGTGCACCATGCCTTCGACATCGCCGCCCATCCGCGCGTGCAGTCGCTCAGCTTCGGGCTGATGGACTTCGTGTCGGCCCATGCCGGCGCCATTCCCGCCGACGGCATGGGGGCGCAGGGCCAGTTCTCCCATCCGCTGGTGGTGCGTGCCAAGCTGGCCATCGCCAGTGCCGCGCATGCCCACGGCAAGGTGCCCTCGCACTGCGTGGTGACCGAATTCGGCGACACCGAAGCCATGCGCCAGGCGGCCCGCCGCGCCGCCCGCGAATTCGGCTACACGCGCATGTGGAGCATCCACCCCAACCAGATCCGCCCCATCCTCGAGGCCTTCGCGCCGGACGAGGCGCAGATTCAAACCGCGACACAAATCGTTGCTTCGGCACAGGATGCCGACTGGGCGCCCATCAGCTTTGATGGCACATTGCACGACCGCGCGAGCTACCGCCACTTCTGGCAGGTGCTGATGCGCGCACATGCCACCGGGCGCGCACTGCCGCCCCGGGCCGCCGCCTGGTTCACTGCCGGCGACGCGGCCACCACCTGACCTCCGCTCCATCCAAGGAAGGATTTCCCACACCATGACCAAGACCCTCGCGCTCATCGCCGCTGCCGCCCTGACGCTGCCCCTGTCCGCGCTGGCCCAGAGCAGTGCCGCCACCGACGCCAAGCCGGCGGCCAAAAGCACGCAGAAGGCCGCATCCTCCAGCAAGTCGACGGCCAAGTCCACCAAGGCTGCGTCCAAGGACAAGGTCGTGCCCGTCAAGGGCAAGCAGCACCTGAAGGCCAGCGCCGTCAAGGCCGTCGAAGAGACCACGCCGGTCGCGGACGACCCGAGCATCGTGCTCAACGACGCCGACATCGCCGTCGCCCAGCGCGTCTACACCGGCAAGATCCAGTGCGAACTGGGCGCCGACGTGACGGTGACGGCCGACGAGGCCAAGCCCGGCTTCTTCACCGTGAGCACCAAGGGCGCGCGCTACCGCATGCACCCGGTCGAAAGCCGTACCGGCGCCATCCGCCTCGAAGACAGCCGCGCCGGCGCCATGTGGCTGCAGCTGGGCAACAAGTCCATGCTCATGAACCAGAAGCAGGGCGTGCGGATGGCCGACGAGTGCCAGGCGGCGCCCCAGGTGGCTTTCGCTGAAGAGATGAAGAAGAACCCGCCCAAGGCGCTGTTCGACGGCGCCGACGCGCCCAAGAAGTAAACCGAACAGCGGGCGGCGGCGCCCGCGGCCTCGGCGGCGCGGCTCTTGCGAGCGCGCCGGTTGCGGCTGCGTGGCTGCCGCCCACGACGGGCCCGGGGAGGGCCCGGATTCCCGCGGCGGCCGGCCCGCATGAATGGATGCCGCCCATGATTCCTGGAGAAAAGAAAGATGTTGCAAGCCTACGTTGACCATGTCGCCGAGCGCGCCGCGCTGGGCATCCCCCCGCTTCCCCTGTCGGCCAAGCAGACCGGCGAAGTCATCGAACTGCTGAAGTCGGCCAATGCCAAGGACGGCGAGTTCCTGCTGAACCTGCTGACCCACCGCGTGCCCGCCGGCGTGGACGACGCGGCCAAGGTCAAGGCCAGCTACCTCGCGGCCATTGCCCACGGCACGGAGACGAACGCCCTCATCAGCCGCGCGCACGCCACCGAGCTGCTGGGCACCATGCTGGGCGGCTACAACATCGGCCCGCTGATCGACCTGCTCAAGGACGCCGAGGTCGGCGCCGTGGCGGCCGAGGGCCTCAAGAAGACGCTGCTGATGTTCGACCAGTTCCACGACGTCAAGGAACTGGCCGACGGCGGCAATGCCAACGCCAAGGCCGTGCTGCAGAGCTGGGCCGATGCCGAATGGTTCACCAGCCGTCCGGAAGTCCCGCAGAGCATCACCTTCACCGTGTTCAAGGTGCCCGGCGAGACCAACACCGACGACCTGTCGCCCGCGCCCGACGCGACGACGCGTCCCGACATCCCGATGCACGCCCTGGCGATGCTCAAGAACAAGCGCGACGGGGCCGCCTTCGTGCCCGAGGAAGACGGCAAGCGCGGCCCGGTCAAGTTCATCCAGGACCTGGTCGCCCGCGGCATGCCGGTGGCCTACGTCGGCGACGTGGTCGGCACCGGTTCCTCGCGCAAGTCGGCCACCAACAGCGTGCTGTGGTGGACGGGCGAGGACATCCCCTACATCCCGAACAAGAAGTTCGGCGGTATCTGCCTGGGCACGAAGATCGCGCCGATCTTCTACAACACCATGGAAGACGCCGGCTCGCTGCCGATCGAGCTGAACGTCGACCAGATGAACATGGGCGACACCGTCGAGCTGCGCCCCTACGAAGGCAAGGCCCTGAAGGACGGCCAGGTCATCGCCGAATTCCAGGTCAAGAGCGAGGTGCTGTTCGACGAAGTGCGCGCCGGCGGCCGCATTCCGCTGATCATCGGCCGCGGCCTGACGGCCAAGGCGCGCGAGGCGCTGGGCCTGCCGGCCTCCACGCTGTTCCGCCTGCCCAAGGCGCCGGTGGACACCGGCAAGGGCTTCTCCCTGGCGCAGAAGATGGTCGGCCGCGCCTGCGGCCTGCCCGAAGGCCAGGGCATCCGCCCGGGCACCTACTGCGAACCCAAGATGACCTCGGTCGGTTCCCAGGACACCACCGGCCCCATGACCCGCGACGAGCTGAAGGACCTGGCCTGCCTGGGCTTCTCGGCCGACCTGGTCATGCAGTCCTTCTGCCACACGGCCGCCTATCCCAAGAAGGTGGACGTGAAGATGCACCACGAGCTGCCGGACTTCATCAGCACCCGCGGCGGCATCTCGCTGCGCCCGGGCGACGGCGTGATCCACAGCTGGCTCAACCGCCTGCTGACGCCCGACACCGTGGGCACCGGTGGCGACAGCCACACGCGCTTCCCGATCGGCATCAGCTTCCCGGCCGGCTCCGGCCTGGTGGCCTTCGCGGCCGCTACCGGCGTGATGCCGCTGGACATGCCCGAGTCGGTGCTGGTGCGCTTCAAGGGCAAGATGCAGCCCGGCGTGACCCTGCGCGACCTGGTCAACGCCATCCCGCTGTACGCCATCAAGCAGGGCCTGCTGACGGTCGAGAAGAAGGGCAAGAAGAACATCTTCTCCGGCCGCATCCTCGAGATCGAGGGCCTGCCGGACCTGAAGGTGGAACAGGCCTTCGAACTGTCCGACGCCAGCGCCGAACGCTCGGCCGCCGGCTGCACCGTGCACCTGAACAAGGAGCCGATCGCCGAATACATCAACAGCAACATCACGCTGATGAAGTGGATGATCGCGGAGGGCTATGCCGACGCCCGCACGCTGCAGCGCCGCATCGCCGCGCAGGAAGCCTGGCTGAAGGACCCGCAGCTGCTCAAGGCCGATGCCGACGCCGAGTACGCCGCCGTGATCGAAATCGATCTGGCCGACATTCACGAGCCCATCGTGGCCTGCCCCAACGACCCGGACGACGTGAAGACGCTGTCCGACGTGGCCGGCGCCAAGATCGACGAGGTGTTCATCGGCTCGTGCATGACCAACATCGGCCACTTCCGCGCGGCGTCCAAGCTGCTGGAAGGCAAGCGCGACATCCCGGTCAAGCTGTGGATCGCCCCGCCGACCAAGATGGACGCGCAGCAGCTGACCGAGGAAGGCCACTACGGCGTCTTCGGCAACGCCGGTGCCCGCACCGAGATGCCCGGCTGCTCGCTGTGCATGGGCAACCAGGCGCAGGTGCGCGAGGGCGCGACGGTGATGTCCACCAGCACCCGCAACTTCCCGAACCGCCTGGGCAAGAACACCAACGTCTACCTGGGCTCCGCGGAGCTGGCCTCCATCTGCTCCAAGCTGGGCCGCATCCCGACCAGGGACGAGTACATGGCGGACATCGGCGTCATCAACCAGAACGGCGACAAGATCTACCAGTACCTGAACTTCGACAAGATCGAGGACTACAAGGACGTGGCGGACGGCGTCACCGCCTGACGCGCCGCGAATGCGCCGGGCCACTGGTCCGGTGCGTCGTCGCACACGATGCCCCGCTTCGGCGGGGCATTTTTTTTTGGCGCTGCGCCAAGCGCTCAGGGTAGTGCGTCCGGCAGTGGCCTGCCCTCGTCCGATGCGGCGGCCAGCTCTGCCGCCACCGCGAGGAACGCCTGCACGGCGCCGCGCTTGCGCTGGCTGTGCAGGCAGACCACCGCATCGGTGCTGCAGGCCGGCAACTCGGCGACCGGGATGCCGACCAGCCGCTCGTCGCGGTGGATCTCCTGCTCCAGCACGAAGCCGATGCCCAGGCCGAGCTTCACCGCCTCCAGCACGGCTTCACGGCTGCCGACCTCGAAGGCGGTCGCCAACTGCACGCCCGCCGCCGCGAGGGCCTCGTCGGCCAGCCGCTGCGTGTTGGAGCCGGCTTCCCGGCGCACCAGCCGGCTGCCGGCCAGCTCCGCCAGCGCGAGTTGCGTCCGGCCGGCCAGCGGGTGATCGCGCGGCAGCACGGCCAGCATGGCCTGGGCGCCCAGCGGCGTGCTGTGCACCCGCGCATGCGGGCCGGTGTTGCCGAGGATGGCCAGGTCCACGCGCTGATCGAACAGCGCGTCCCAGCCGCTGCGCTGGCTGCCGAAGGCCACCGACAGGTCGATGCCCGGGTAGCGCGCATGGAAGGTCGACACCAGCCGCATGGCCACGCGCGGGCTGTCGCCGAACAGCCGCAGGCTGCCCTGGCCGAGTCGGCTGGCGGTGGCGACGAATTCCTCCACCTGCTCCTCCACGGCGAACAGCTGGCGGCTGAGTTCGAACAGCTGCTCGCCCGCCGGCGTGAGGCTCAGGCCGCGGCCGCCGGGGGAACGGTTGAGCAGCGACTGGCGGCAGGCGGCTTCCAGATTGCGCACCTGCATGGTCACGGCGGGCTGGGTCAGGCCGAGGCGCGCGGCGGCCTGGGTGAAGCTGCCGTGGCGCGCCACGGCGTCGAAGGCGCGCAACTGGAAGTAGCGGGTGCCGATGGCGCGAGTCATCAATCTGATTGAGAAATAAATGTCCTGGGATCAATTTGATTATGAGCGCGCTGGCCCGGACACTGGCGTCGCTGTCCACTGCCTGCCGCACCCATGTCCCACGTTCTCACTGCGCCGTCCGTCGCGCCCACCGGCGGGCCCGCGCTGCCTCAGGCCGCCACGCCCACCATCGGAGCCCGCGCGCTGGCTGCTTTTCCTGCGGGGATCGCCAACGGCGAATACGGCTTGCCGCCCGAAGCGCTGGTCGCCATCGCCCGCGGCGAGGGCGCCCGGTTGTGGGACACCGAAGGCCGCGAATACATCGACTTCTCCATGGGCTGGGGCTCGGTGCTGGTCGGCCATGCGAATCCCGTGGTCGCGGAGGCGGTGCGCCTGCAGACGCGCCGCGGCGCCAACTTCGCCTACCTCAACGAGCCGGTGCTGGCCCTGGCTGAGGAAATCCAGCGCATCAGTCCCGCCGCCGAGCGCCTGCGCTTCTGCGCCTCGGGCACCGAAGCGACCATGTACTGCCAGCGCGTGGCGCGCGCCTTCATGGGCCGGCCCAAGATCCTGAAGTTCGAAGGCGCCTACCACGGTGCCAACGAGGCGGGCGTGACCAGCCTGTTCCCGAGCCGCAACCTGCCCTTCCCGCAACCGGAGCACACCAGCGCCGGCACGCCCTGGGTCGATGCCGAACTGCTGGTGGCACCCTACAACGACCTGGCGACCACCCGCGCCATCGTGATGGCGCACCGCGATGAACTGGCCGGCATCATCATGGAGCCCTTCCAGCGCTGCACACCGCCGGAACCCGGCTTCCTGGAGGGCGTGCGCGCGCTGTGCGACGAGGCGGGCATCCTGCTCATCTTCGACGAGGTGGTGACCGGCTTCCGGCTGGCCTACGGCGGCGCGCAGGCGTATTACGGCGTCACGCC
The DNA here is from genome assembly GCF_001476815.1 of Pseudacidovorax intermedius. Classification (GTDB taxonomy): domain Bacteria; phylum Pseudomonadota; class Gammaproteobacteria; order Burkholderiales; family Burkholderiaceae_C; genus Xenophilus; species Xenophilus intermedius_A. The sequence goes on from NZ_LDSL01000180.1 coordinate 26,953, forward strand.
CGACCTGGTCGCCTACGGCAAGGCGCTGGGCGGCGGCTATCCCATCGGCGCCTTCGGTGGCCGCGCGGAGGTGATGGAACTGGTCAGCGAGCACCACATCGGCCATCCGCATTACGTGTGGATGGCCTCGACGCTGGGCGGCAATCCGGTGTCGGCCACGGCGGCCAATGCCGCGCTGGCGGTGCTGCGCCAGCCGGGCACCTACGAGCACCTGCACACGCTGGGCGAAACCTTCCGCCAAGGCCTGCGGCAAGTGCTGGCCCGCCGCCGGATCACCGGCCGCGTCATCGGCGACGGGCCGCTGGCGCAGATCGTGTTCACCGGCCAGAAGGTCAACGACTACCGCTCGACGGCCACGGGAGACAAGGTGAAGGCCCGGCGCATGATGCTGGGCCTGTTCGAGCGCGGCGTGTTCATCAACCCGATGGGCACCAAGCTGTACCTGTCGGTCGCTCACGACCGGGCCATCTGCGCCGAGTTCTGCGACCGGCTGGACGGGGTGCTCGCCTCGCTCTGAGCGAGGGGCAGAAACGGCGAAGGCGGTGCACGCGGCACCGCCTTCGTTCATCGGCCCGACGCCGCTCCAGGCAGGGCCGGCGTCAGCGACCGTTCAGAGGTCGAGCTTCTTGTGCTCGCCCATCGACGGCGGCGCCTTGCCACCCATCGCCGCACGGGCGATCTTGAGCAGTTGGGTGACCTTGCTCTCGGTCACGTCCCAGTACTCGGCCGACTCGATGCCCACGGCCAGCAGCCCCAGGTTGGGGTCGTCCACGCCCTTGGGGAACCAGGCCTCGGCCACCTTGTTGAACAACTCGCGCTTCTTGGCTTCGTCGCTGGAAAGCACCGCACGGCCGGCGACCGACACGTAGCTGTCGTCGTCGGGATTGGCATAGGCCACGTTGACGACCGGATCGCTGGCCACGTGGCGGGCGATCTCGCCATCGAGCGGGATGAAGAAGTACAGCGTGGCGTTTTCGTCGACCGACCGGTTCTGCGTGGTCAGTGGATGGCTGTGCAGCAGGCCGTCGCCGTGGCGATGCGTGAGCATGCCGAAGCGCGTGTCCTTGATCAGCTCCCAGAGCTTGGCGTGGTCGTCGGTGTGTGTCATGGCGGTCTTCCTTTTTCCTTCTGGTGGGTGGGCGGGATGGCGCGTCGTCGACGCGTGACACGCACCGTAGAAGGCCCGCCTGCGGCAGCCTGACGCCCACGGGCGCGTCCGGCTGTCAGCGCATGCCGATCCGCGGTCCTGCGGTGACGCCGACGTCGCTGCATCAGGGTAGCCCGCTGACGTCCATTGCCTTCAAAGCCTGCTATCTTGGCCGTTGGTCCGAACAAGAAAGAAGGATGCTTCCCATGGCCGACACCGTCACGCCCCACGTCTTCGCTTCCACCCTCAAGACCTTCAAGACTGCCGCCGGCCGCCAGGGCCGGTACTGGTCGCTGCCCGAGCTGACCAAGCAGTTCCCCAACATCGCCAAGCTGCCGGTGTCGATCCGCATCGTGCTGGAGTCGGTGCTGCGCAACTGCGACGGCCAGAAGGTCGCCGCGGAGCATGTGGAGCAGCTGGCCAACTGGCAGCCCAATGCCGAGCGCACGGAGGAGATTCCCTTCGTCGTCACGCGCGTGGTGCTGCAGGACTTCACCGGCGTGCCGCTGCTGGCCGACCTGGCCGCCATGCGCAGCACCGCCAAGCGGCTGGACAAGTCGCCCAAGACCATCGAGCCCCTGGTGCCCGTCGACCTGGTGGTGGACCATTCGGTGATGGTCGACCACTACGGCACGCCGCAGGCGCTCGACCTGAACATGAAGCTGGAGTTCTCCCGCAACAAGGAGCGCTACCAGTTCATGAAATGGGGCATGCAGGCCTTCGACACCTTCGGCGTCACGCCGCCGGGCTTCGGCATCGTGCACCAGGTGAACCTGGAGTACCTGGCGCGCGGTGTCTACAAGGCGGCCGACGACAAGGCCGAGGTGGCGACGTGGTATCCCGATTCGCTGGTGGGCACCGACAGCCACACCACCATGATCAACGGCGTGGGCGTGGTCGGCTGGGGCGTGGGCGGCATCGAGGCCGAGGCCGCCATGCTCGGCCAGCCGGTGTACTTCCTCACGCCCGACGTGGTGGGTTTCGAGCTCACCGGCCAGTTGCGCGAAGGCGTGACGGCCACCGACCTGGTGCTCTACGTCACGCAGATCCTGCGGCAGGAAAAGGTGGTGGGCAAGTTCGTCGAGTTCTTCGGGCCCGGCGCCGCCTCCATCCCGGTGCCGGACCGCGCCACCATCGGCAACATGGCGCCGGAGTACGGCGCCACCATGGGCTTCTTCCCGGTGGACGAGAAGACCATCGCCTACTTCCGCGGCACCGGCCGCACGGACGAGGAGATCGAGCGCCTGGAGGCCTACTACAAGGCTCAGGGCCTGTTCGGCATGCCCGCGCCCGGCGCGCTGAACTACACCAAGACCGTCAAGCTGGACCTGTCCACCGTCACGCCCAGCCTGGCCGGCCCCAAGCGGCCGCAGGACCGCATCGACCTGGGCCATCTGGCCGGCCGCTTCACCGAGCTCTACAGCAAGCCCAACGAGGCCAACGGCTTCAACCAGCCGGCCGACAAGCTGGCGGTGCGCCACGATATCGCGCTCGAGGGCAAGAAGGTCTCGATCGGAAACGGCGATGTGCTGATTGCGGCCATCACCTCGTGCACCAACACGTCGAACCCCAGCGTGCTGCTGGCCGCCGGCCTGCTGGCCAAGAAGGCGGTGGAGGCGGGCCTGACGGTCAAACCGCACGTCAAGACCTCGCTGGCGCCCGGCTCGCGCATCGTCACCGACTACCTGCAGAAGACGAAGCTGCTGCCCTACCTGGAGAAGCTGGGCTTCTACCTGGCAGGCTACGGCTGCACCACCTGCATCGGCAATGCCGGCGACCTCGCGCCCGAGATCAACGACGTCATCACCAACAACAACCTGGTGTGCGCGGCGGTGCTCTCGGGCAACCGCAATTTCGAGGCGCGCATCCATCCCAACCTCAAGGCCAACTTCCTGGCCTCGCCACCGCTGGTGGTGGCCTTCGCCATCGCCGGCAACGTGACCGTGGACCTGATGAGCCAGCCGGTGGGCAAGGGCACGGGCGGCAAGGACGTGTACCTCGGCGACATCTGGCCCAGCGCCGCCGAGGTGGACGATCTGCTGCGCTACGCCATGGACGCGCAGGCCTTCCGCCGCAACTACGAGCAGATCGCCGCCAACCCGGGCGAGCTGTGGAACAGCATCAAGGGCGTTCAGGGCGAGGTCTACGACTGGCCCACGTCCACCTACATCGCCGAGCCGCCCTTCTTCGAGGGTTTCGGCATGCAGCCGAAGGCGGCGGAGGCGGGCGTGACCGGCGCGCGCATCATGGCGCTCTTCGGCGACTCCATCACCACCGACCACATCTCGCCGGCCGGCGCGATCAAGGAAAGCTCGCCCGCCGGCCAGTGGCTCAAGGCCCATGGCGTGGGCAAGGCCGACTTCAACAGCTACGGCTCGCGCCGCGGCAACCACGAGGTGATGATGCGCGGCACCTTCGCCAATGTGCGCATCAAGAACCTGATGCTGCCGGCCGGCGCCGACGGCTCGCGGGAGGAGGGTGGCCTGACGCTGTTCCAGCCCGGCGGCGAGAAGATGTACATCTACGACGCCGCGATGAAGTACATCGACCAGGGCGTGCCGACGGTGATTTTCGCCGGCGAAGAGTACGGCACCGGCTCCAGCCGCGACTGGGCCGCCAAGGGCACCCAGCTGCTGGGCATCAAGGCCGTGGTGGCCCGCAGCTTCGAGCGCATCCACCGCGCCAACCTGGTCGGCATGGGTGTGCTGCCGCTGCAGTTTTTGGGCACCGACTCCTGGCAGGGCCTGAACCTCAAGGGCGACGAAAAGATCGACGTGCTCATCCCCGGCGAACTCAAGCCCCAGCGCGAGGACGTCAAGCTGGTCATCGAGCGCGCCGACGGCAGCCGGCAGGAAGTGGCCGTGCGGCTGCGCATCGACACGCCGATCGAGGTGGAGTACTACAAGCACGGCGGCATCCTGCCCTTCGTGCTGCGGCAACTGCTGCAAGGCTGAGGCGCCTGGCCGCCGCGTCCGTGAGGCGCGGCTGCCAGCGAGGCCGCGGAACGGTGACAGCCGTTCCGCGGCTTTTTTTGCGGCCGTTGCAGCGACGGCATCGCCGAAGCCAGCGCGGTTTCTCGCCCGGGCCTCCTGCTTGCAATTGAAAATTGTTAGCATCTGGCTTTTGCCAGAGAGAGCTTCGCCTTGCGGCGGGGCCATTTGCTTCCGTGTCCACCCCTGCCTCGCGCGCACCGGCCGCCCTTCTGCCGCTCGACCAATTGCCCGACCGCCACTGGGCGACCGTGATGGATGTCGCCCGCGGCGAAGGCGCGGACGACCGCGACCTGGCGCTGCGCCTGACCGAGATCGGTTTCGTCCCCGGCGAGCGTGTCTGCGTGGTGGCCAGCGGCCACCCGGGCCGCGAGCCCCTGGCCGTGCGCCTGGGCCACACCACCTTCGCCCTGCGCCGCTACGAGGCGGCCATGATCCACGTCGCACCCGCGGAGACCGCCCATGGCTGAGGCCAGCATCGCCTTCCAGGCGCCCAACCCGCCGCGCCGCGTGGCGCTGCTGGGCAATCCCAACTGCGGCAAGACGGCCCTGTTCAACCTGCTGACCGGCAGTCGCCAGAAGGTGGCCAACTACGCCGGCGTGACCGTCGAGCGCAAGGAGGGCGAACTGCGCACCCCGGGTGGCCGCAGCGTGGCCGTGCTGGACCTGCCGGGCGCCTACAGCCTCAATGCCCTGTCGGCCGACGAAGCCGTCACGCGCGACGTGGTCACCGGCCGGCGCGACCAGCTGCCCGACCTGCTGGTCTGCGTGACCGACGCCACCAACCTGCGGCTGAACCTGCGCCTGGTGCTCGAAGCCCGGCGCCTGGGCGTGCCGATGGTGATGGCGCTCAACATGACCGACATGGCCGAGCGCCAGGGCATCCGCGTCGATACCGACATCCTCTCGCGCGAGCTGGGCATTCCGGTGATCCGCACCGTGGGCGTGCGCCGCAACGGCGCCACCGAGCTGCTGGCCGCGCTCGACGCGCCGGTGCCCTCGGCCTCGCCGCTGCCCTGGGAGGCGCCGTCCATGGACGACGTGCTGGCCTCGCACCAGGAAGTGCGCCGCATCCTCGACCTGGCGGTGCAGACGCCGCAGGGCAGCCTGGCCACCAGCGACCGCATCGACCGCGTGGTGCTGCATCCCGTGTGGGGCACGCTGGTGCTGGGCGTCACGCTGTTCCTGATGTTCCAGGCCGTGTTCAGCTGGGCCAACGTGCCCATGGACGCCATCAAGGCGGGCACCGAGGCCGTCGGCGGCTGGGTGCAGGGCGTCATGGCGGAGGGGCCGCTGCGCAGCCTGCTGGTCGACGGCGTGGTGGCGGGCGTCGGTGGCGTGCTGGTCTTCCTGCCGCAGATCCTGATCCTGTTCCTCTTCATCCTGGCGCTGGAGGATTCGGGCTACCTGCCGCGTGCCGCCTTCCTGCTGGACCGGGCGATGGGCACCGTGGGCCTATCGGGCCGCTCCTTCATCCCGCTGCTGTCGAGCTTTGCCTGCGCCATTCCCGGCATCATGGCCACGCGCACCATCAGCAACTGGCGCGACCGGCTGACCACCATCCTGATCGCGCCGCTGATGACCTGCTCGGCCCGCCTGCCGGTGTATGCGCTGCTGATCGGCGCCTTCATCCCGCAGCGCGACGTGCTGGGCCTGTTCAACCTGCAGGGCGTGGTGCTGTTCGCGCTGTACGTCTTCGGCATCGTGTCGGCCATGGCCGTGGCCTGGGTGCTCAAGCGGCTGCGCACGCAGCAGGGCCATTCGCCGCTGCTGATGGAGCTGCCGGCCTATCGCTGGCCCAACCTGCGCAACCTGCTGCTGGGGCTGTGGGAGCGGGCGTGGATCTTCCTGCGCCGCGTGGGCACCATCATCCTCACGCTGACCATCCTGCTGTGGTTCCTGTCCAGCTACCCGGCGCCGCCCGCGGGCGCCACCGGCCCGGCCATCGAATACAGCTTCGCCGGCCGCCTGGGCCAGCTGCTGGAGCACGTGTTTGCGCCTATCGGCTTCAATTGGCAGATCTCCATCGCGCTGGTGCCGGGCATGGCGGCGCGCGAGGTGGCGGTGGGCGCGCTCGGCACGGTGTACGCGCTGTCGGCCACCGGCGAGGAAGTGGCGGGCGCACTGGAGCCGCTGATCGCCGGCAGCTGGTCGCTGGCGACCGCGCTGTCGCTGCTGGTGTGGTTCGTGTTCGCGCCGCAGTGCCTCTCGACGCTGGCCACCGTGCGGCGCGAGACCAACAGCTGGAAGCAGGTCTTCATCATGGCCGGCTATCTCTTCGGGCTGGCCTACGTGGCCTGCTTCATCACCTACCGCGTCGCGCTGGCCCTCGGGGCTGGCTGACGCGCCTTTTGCGGAGACCCTTGCCATGCAGAACGCCGTCGTCGCCCTGATCGTCCTTGCCGCCGCGTTGTATGCCGCCTGGCGCTGGATGCCGGCGGGCTGGCGGCGCTCGCTGGCGCCGCGCATGGCGCGCTGGATGGCGCGCAGCGGCCTGGTGCGCGAGGAGCGCGAGGCCAAGGTGGCCCGCTCGCTCAGCCAGACGGGCGGCTGCGGGTCCTGCGACAGCTGCGGCACCTGCGGGCCGACGGCGACCAAAGGCCATCCGGTGCCGGCCGAGCAGCAGGCACAGGCCGGCCGCTGATCCCGCACAGCGCGGCCGCCTGCGCCGCGCGGAGAATCGTGGATTTGTGCGGATCCACGAGCGCATGCGCATCCATTCCCTCATCGTCGGCGGCGGCATCGGCGGCCTGGCTGCCGCCCTGGCGCTGGCGCGCGCGGGCCACGGCACCGATCTGATGGAGCAGGCGCCCGCCTTCGACGAGGTGGGAGCGGGCATCCAGCTCGGGCCGAACGTGGTGCGGCGCCTGCGCGCGCTGGGCCTGGGCGAGGCGCTGGAGGCCTTCGTGGCCAGGCCCGAGCGACTGTGCGTGGCCTCGGCGCTGACGGGCGCACGCATCGCTTCCCTGCCCCTGGCCGGCGCTTTCGAGCAGCGCTACGGCGCGCCTTACTTCACTATCCATCGGGCCGACTTGCACGGCCTGCTGCTCGCTGCCGTGCGCGAACAGGGCGCGGAGCAGGTCGCGGTGCACACCGGCGCGCGCATCGAGCGCCTGTCCACCCGCGGCGATGAACGGGTCTGCGTGGCCTCCGTCGACGGCCGCGCCTGGGAGGGCGATGCGCTGGTCGGCGCCGATGGCGTCTGGGGCCAGGTGCGGCCGCGGATCTGGCCCGACGCGCTGCCCGCCCGACCCACCGGCCACACGGCCTTCCGTGCCCTGCTGCGCCAGGATGCGCTGCCCGCCGCGCTGCGCAGCCGGCAGGTGGACGTCTGGCTGGCGCCGCGGCTGCATGCCGTGGCCTATCCGGTGCGTGGCGGCGACTGGCTCAACCTGGTGGTGCTGGCGGAGTCGCCCGCCGGCGAGGCCCCGCCGGATGCGCGCGACTGGGACCAGGCCAGCAGCC
>NZ_LDSL01000181.1 GCF_001476815.1 Pseudacidovorax intermedius
GGTTGTTCAGGGCGGACTAAATAAGAAAATGCGATCTATCTGTAAACTATTCGATTTTCATTAGAATATTTACCAATCAAAAAAGTCAGATTAAGATATTCAAATATCGATCAATTTTATTTTGCAATTCTTGCTTGAGCAGATCCAGTTAACTCCGAGGAAATTAAAAATGACTGCATCTTGCTGACCTCCTCGTCCAAGGCCGGTTGCACGGCGAAGTCCTTCGCTCCAGCAAACCCGGCGTAGCCGAGCGTGACGTATAGCTGCGTGTCATGCACTTTCACATTTCCCCACCCGATCACCCGCTCCCCCCACAGCATCGGCAACGCGTAGTACCCGAACTGCCGCTGGGCCGGCGGCGTGTAGGCCTCGAACTTGTACGTCCAGCCCCAGAACAGCGTGAAGCGGCGGCGGTCCCAGACGATGGGATCGAAGGGGGCGAGCAGGCGCAACTGGTCATCGACGGCCCAGCGGCGCGAGCGCGGGTTCTCGTCGGCCGGCCAGTACCACGTGATGCCGTCGAGGGTGGCGCTGGCGAGCTGTTCACGGGCCAGGCGCAGCGCGGCCTGGGTCTGGGCGCTCAGGTGCGGCGCACCGTAGCCGAGCAGGCGCACGAGGTAGGTCAGGCTGGCGGCCGGCAGCGGCGCGTACTTGTGCACCACCAGGTCGATGAGGGCGGCGGCGCGACGGGCGCGGCCGTTGGGGCTGTCGTCGGCGGGCGGGTGGGCGGCGGCTTCGTACACCCGCGTGCCGCTGTCGCGGCGCTTCACCCGCAGCAGGCCGCGGTAGTGCAGGCCGTCGAGCAGGTGGGTGGCGAGGTTGCCCGTGCCGCCCCACGGCCCCTTGGCGCGGCCATGGGCGAAGTGCAGTTCGACCTCCCGTGGATGGACAGCCCGCCGCTCGCGCACGAAGGCCAGCACGTCGTCGGCCTTGCGCTGGGTCTCGGCGTCCCAGGGGCGCTTGGGTTCGCGCGGATGCATCAGCGCCAGGTGCTCGCGCGGCAGGAAGCCGTAGTTGACCAGACAGTCCTCGTCGATCTGCAGCCGCGGGTAGCGCGCCTCCAGGTCGCCGGCACGGTAGTCGACGACGCGGTGGCGCAGGGTCAGGTCCTGCGCGCGGGCGGGCGCGCGGATCGGGTCGGCCTGCACGAAGCCCAGCCGGCGGATGGCCGCGGGCAGCGTGGTCGGCGTGAACAGGGAGCGCGCGATGGCATAGCGGCGCAGGTCGTCGAGCGTGAGTGCGGCGGGCATGCGGGCGATTCCAGCACAGGGCGGCGCGTCGGCCCAGCGCGGGAACGCGGCGTCATGGCGGCGCCCGCGCCCTGCCCCGCTTCAGCCGCCGCCGGGCGGCACGCGAAAGCCGGCCGTGATCCGGGCCTCGGCGCGTTCCAGAAGATCGCGCACCGCATCGAGCGAGCGACGGCTCGGCGCAGGCGCGCCGAAGGCGTCCGCGCCGCCGACGGCCGAGCCGCTGCGGTCGACGTTCTCTCCCGGCACGGCACTCGCGGCAGCTCTGGCGGTCACTGAGCGCGCAGGCGCAGCGGCAGTACGGCCATGGGCAGGGTCGTTGTGAGACATCGGCATGCCCGGATGCTCCTGCCTGCGCAGACTTGCGTAAAGTTGAATTTACTGCGGATTCACTTCATCATTTCTGATGCGTCAATTGAACCTCGACCAACTGCAGACCCTGATCGCCATCGCCGACCTGGGCACCTTCGCCGCCGCCGCGCAGGCGCTGCACCTCGCGCCGCCCACGGTCAGCCTGCACGTGAAGGAGCTGGAGAACTGGCTCGACACCGCGCTGGTCATCCGCGGCCGGCGCCAGGCCGAGCTGACGCCGGCCGGTGCGGTGCTGGTGCAGGAAGGCCGCAAGCTGCTGGCCGCCGGCGACGACCTGGTCGACCGGGTGCGGCGTCGGGCCGCCGGCCGTGCGGGCATGGTGCGGGTCGCCGTTTCGGCGGGCGTGAGCACGCAGCTGCTGCCGCTGATGCTGCAGCAGCTCAACGCGCAGAACCCCGACATCGAACTGCGGCTGGAGGCCGTCGGCTCTGCCGAAGCCATGCGGCGCCTGAAGGCCGGCACGCTGGACGTCGCCATCGTCGCCAGTCCGCAACCCGCCACGCCTGAAGTGCGGCTGCAGCCCTGGCGGCAGGACGCGATGGTGGTGCTGCTGCCCGCCGCCTGGGCGCCGCCGGACGCGATCACGCCCGGCTGGCTGGCCGGCCGGCGCTGGGCCAGCTTCACGCCCGCCACGCAGATGCACGGGCTGATCGCGGGCTGGTTCGGGCAGGCGGGCCTGAGCCCCCGGCCCTACCTGGCGCTGAGCTATCCCGGCGCCCTCAAGAGCCTGCCCGCCGCCGCGCAGGCCGCGGCCATCCTCCCTTTCGAGGAAGTGGCCGACCTGGCGGACGCGCCCGAAGTGTGCATCCGCCCGATGGCGCCGCCGCTGATGCGGCCGATGGCGGTGGCCAGCCGGCAGGCCGGCACGGCCGACCCGGCAGTGGTGGCGGTGCTGGAGGTGATCGACCGGTTCAAGTCCTAGCCGGCGTCAGGCAGGCCGGGACGGGCGCGCACATCGCTCCGGTCCTCGCCATCCTCAGCGCCGCCGCACCAGCCAGACCATGGCCAGCCCGAGTAGCGCACTGCCCAGCCACTGGCGCGGCGCCATGGCCTCGCCCGACAGCCATGCGGCCAGTAGCGCGGCCACCAGCGGCTCGACCAGCGTGCCGGCGACGGCGGCGGTCGGTGCCAGGCGCCGCGCCGCCCAGGCGAAGAGCAGGTAGCCAGCCGAGGTGGCCAGCACGCCGGTGTAGACCAGCCCCAGCCAGCGGCCCGCCGTCATGGGCCAGGCCAGTCCGGCGCCCACGGCCAGCATGGCGGCGCAGGCCGTCGCCGCCGTCATGCTCCAGGCCGACGCCGCCACGGCCGGCACCTCGGCCGGCATGCGGGCGTTGCCCATCACCACCAGCGCATAGAGGAAAGCCGAAGCGAAAGACCAGGCCAGGCCCGCGGCCCAGCCGGTCGGCACCTGCGCCTGCGCGGGCATCACCAGCAGGCCCACGCCCACCAGCGCCAAAGCCAGCCCAGCGGCACCGGCGACCGTCAGGCGCTCGTGGCCGCGCAGCACCGACATCGCCGCGACCAGCACCGGCGCGCAGCAGATCGACACCACGGTCGGCACGGCCGCGCCCAGGTGGGCGATGCCGGCGAACCAGCAACCGACGTTGAGCGCCATGGCGGCGCCGGTCGCCAGGATGCGGCCCCGCTGCGCCCACGGCAGCCGGTGCCACAGGCCCGCGGGCGAGCGCCGCCAATGCCACCACCACAGCAGCGGCAGCCCGAAGCCGAAGCGGGCCAGGGCCAGCGTCCAGGGCGACACGCCGCCCTCGATCAGCCACTGCGCCAGCCACGCGCCCACGCCCCAGAGGGCGCCCGCCGCCCACACGCCACCCCACGCCAGGGCGGCCGAATTCGTCGTCTTGTTCATCACGACGCATCCAATGCGCCGGCATCGGCCGGAGCGGGACCGCCTTCAGGTCCGCCCGCACGCGTGCCGGCATGAAAGATCCGGCCGCCCGTGCACGCGAAAGCCGCTGTCTCCGAACGAGGCAGCGGCTGCGGTGCGGGATGGGCGGCCCCCGTTCAGGCGCGGACGGCGGGCGGGGGCGAGCGGAGGATGCGGATCATGGCGGCCCGGATCATAGGCCGGTGCCGAGGCGCTGTGAGGCGCTGTAAGGCTCAGCGCGGCCGGCGCGCTGCGCGCGGTCCGGGCGCGGCAGCCGGGCTGCGCGGTGCGCCCGGCTTGCCGGCGCCCTTGCCGGCCATGGCGCGGCTGCCCGTCTCCCGCGGCGGCAGGCCGCTGTGCTGGGTCAGCACGGTGCCCGGCCGCGGCGCGGCGCCGACGCGGCGGGCGCTGGAGGGCACGGACGCCGACGGCGCCGGCGTCGAGTTCTTGCGCCGCGCGCTCTGGTAGCCGCCGTCCGTCGCCGGCTGGAAGGTCGGGATCAGGTGGTGCTTGCCGTTGCCGATCAGGTCGGCGCGGCCCATGGCCTTGAGGGCCTCGCGCAGCAGCGGCCAGTTGTTGGGGTCGTGGTAGCGCAGGAAGGCCTTGTGCAGGCGGCGCCGCTTCTCGCCGCGCACGATGTCCACCGATTCCTCGGCCTCGTCGCGCATGGTGCGGCGCACCTTGGTCAGCGTGTTGCGGCCCGAGTGGTACATGGCCGTGGCGGTGGCCATGGGGCTGGGGTAGAAGGTCTGCACCTGGTCGGCGCGGAAGCCGTTCTTCTTGAGCCACAGCGCCAGGCTCATCATGTCCTCGTCGCGCGTGCCGGGGTGGGCGGCGATGAAGTACGGGATGAGGTACTGCTTCTTGCCGGCTTCGGCGCTGTACTTCTCGAACATGCTCTTGAAGCGGTCGTAGCTGCCGATGCCGGGCTTCATCATCTTGGAGAGCGGGCCCTCCTCGGTGTGCTCGGGCGCGATCTTGAGGTAGCCGCCGACGTGGTGCTGCACCAGCTCCTTGACGTACTCGGGCGACTTCACGGCCAGGTCGTAGCGCAGGCCCGAGCCGATCAGGATCTTCTTGATGCCGCGCAGCGCCCGCGCGCGGCGGTAGATCTGGATCAGCGGGGCATGGTCGGTGGTGAGGTTCGGGCAGATGCCCGGATACACGCAGCTGGGCTTGCGGCAGGCGGCTTCGATCTCGGGGCTGCGGCAGCCCAGGCGGTACATGTTGGCCGTGGGCCCGCCCAGGTCGGAGATGACGCCGGTGAAGCCCTCGACCTTGTCGCGGATGTCCTCCACCTCGCGAATGATCGAGTCCTCGCTGCGGCTCTGGATGATCCGGCCCTCATGCTCGGTGATGGAGCAGAAGGTGCAGCCGCCGAAGCAGCCGCGCATGATGTTCACGCTGAAGCGGATCATTTCCCAGGCCGGGATCTTGGTCGCGCCGTCGTGGCGGCCCTGTTCGTCGGCATAGCGCGGATGCGGGCTGCGCGCGTAGGGCAGGTCGAACACGTAGTCCATCTCGGCCGTGGTCAGCGGGATGGGCGGCGGGTTGATCCACACGTCGCGGGCGGTGATGCCTTCGCCGTGGGCCTGCACCAGGGCGCGGGCGTTGCCGGGGTTGGTCTCCAGGTGCAGCACGCGGTTGGCGTGGGCGTAGAGGATGGGGTCGGCCTTGACCTGCTCGTAGCTGGGCAGGCGGATCACGGTCTTCTCGCGGGCAGGGGCCTTGAGGCGAACCGCCGGGTTGGCGATGAAGTGGATAGGCTGGACGGCGGCCTGGGCGGCACCACCCGTCGGCAACACCGCAACCGTTCGCGCTGAGCCTGTCGAAGCGCCGGCCCGGGCTTCGACAGGCTCAGCCTGAACGGACTGGGAAGCATCGACTCGTTCAGTACCCAAGGCCGGAGATGCACCCTGCCCGGCGCGCGCATTCGCATCCGCCGCCACCGCATTCGCCTCGTCCTCCCGCGCACAGGTCTGGCCCTGGGCCTTGGCCTGCTCCGACACCATCAGGTAGGGATTCAGGTGCGCGTCCACGCGCCCGGGCTGGTCGACCTCGGTGGAGTCCAGCTCGAACCAGCCCTCGGGCGTCTCGCGGCGCACGAAGGCGGTACCGCGCACGTCGGTGATCTGCTGCACCGGCTCGCGCGCGGCCAGGCGGTGGGCCACCTCGACGATGGCGCGTTCGGCATTGCCGTACAGCAGCAGGTCGCACTTGCTGTCCACCACGATCGAGCGGCGCACCTTGTCGCTCCAGTAGTCGTAGTGGGCGATGCGGCGCAGGCTGCCTTCGATGCCGCCGAGGACGATGGGCACGTCCGGAAAGGCCTCGCGGCAGCGCTGGCTGTAGACGATGGCGGCGCGGTCGGGCCGCTTGCCGCCGACGTCGCCGGGGGTGTAGGCATCGTCGCTGCGGATCTTCCGGTCGGCGGTGTACCGGTTGATCATCGAATCCATGTTGCCGCTGGTCACACCCCAGAACAGGTTGGGCTTGCCCAGCGCGCGGAAGGGCTCGGCGCTCTGCCAGTCGGGCTGGGCGATGATGCCCACGCGGAAGCCCTGCGCCTCCAGCGTGCGGCCGATGACCGACATGCCGAAGCTGGGATGGTCCACGTACGCATCGCCCGTCACCACGATGATGTCGCAGCTGTCCCAGCCGAGCGCCGCCATTTCCTCGCGCGAGGTCGGCAGAAACTTCGCCGTGCCGAAGCGATGCGCCCAGTACTTGCGGTAGCTGGTGATCGGCTTGGCGGCGCGCGCAAAGAAGGAGACGTCGACGGGAGCGTTCATGCGTGGGATGGGTCGGGTGCCGCGGAGGACGGCACTGCGCTGCGATGCTGCGTTCGGGAACCGCGCTGGCGCCCGGGCGGAAGAAGGCGGCGATTTTAAGGGCCGCCGCCTTCTCCCCTCATCCCGAAGGGAAGCCGCGCGAATGGGGCGCGGGCCGCCCCTAGAATCCGCGCCCGTCGTGCGCCGCCTTTTCTTCATCCTCCTGCTGGTCTTGATGCCGCTTCAGTCCAGCGTTGCTGCGCTGAAGGCCTACTGCCAGCACGAGGCCGGCGGCACGGCGCACCTGGGCCACCACGAGCACCAGCATTTCGACGTCGCCGACAACGACGACGAGCCGGGCACGCCGGCCGCGCTGGGCCATCCGGATTGCGGCCACTGCCATGCGCACTGCGTCGCGCTGGCGACCGCGGTCGCACCCCAGGCTGCGGTCATTCCCAGAGCCAAGCTGAGCGAGGGCACCGCTGCCCCGCTGGCGGTGCGGGCCCTGGCCCCGCCCGAACGGCCCCAGTGGCCCGGCCTTGCCTGACCGGCAAGGCCGCAGCTCCGCCCTTTTTTCCCCTTCGCCTGACGCGCATGGCGCGCCAGCGACGCGCTGCATGCGTGCGCCACGTCCGTGGTGCGCGCGGCCTGCCGGTCTCCCTCGCACATCGATCTGCCTTGGAGAACTGGAATGCCTTTCACCCCCCACTGGCCGCGGCCCTCATCGCCCCGGTCCAACCCTCGCTGGCGGCGGCGCCTTGCGCTGACGCTCGGCCTTCTGCTGGCGCCCTGGGCGCTGGGACAGCCTTCGGCGTCGCCGACGCCCGTCGCCTCCGCCGCACCCGGGCCATTGCGGCAGGCTTTCGACCAGGCCTGGGCGCGCCAGCCCGAAGCCCGCGCGCTGGCTGCCCGCCAGCAGGCGGCCGAGGCCGGCCAGCGCGCCGCCGCGGCCTGGACGCCCGAGCCCATGGCGCTCGAACTCACCCACCGCACCGACCGCGCCAACGCCAACGACGGCCAGCGCGAATGGGAGGTGGGGCTGGCGATTCCGCTGTGGCGACCGGGCGAGCGCAGCCGCGGCCAGGCCGTGGCGCAGGCCGAGGCGGCGGCCGTGGCACTGCGCGAGCAGGCCGCGCGACTGCGGCTGGCCGGCGCGCTGCGCGAGGCCTGGTGGCCCTGGGCCCGCGCCCGCATCGAGCAGCAGGTGGCCGATGCCCAACTGGCCCACACCCGCACCCTGGCCGCCGACGTGGAACGTCGCTGGCGCGCGGGCGACCTGGCGCGCAGCGACCTGCTGCAGGCGCAGGGCACGGTGGCCGCGGCCCGCGCGGCGCAGGCCGAGGCCGCACGCGCGGCGGTCGAAGCCGCGCTCCGCTGGCAGGCGCTGACGGGCGCCTCCACAGGCGCGACCGGCGCGGCGCTGCTGCAGGACGGCATCGGACAGACGGTCATCCCAACCGAATCCGCGCCGGCCAACCGGCAAGGCGAGTTGGCCGTTACGTCCACGCCGCCCGTCGGCACCGCCGACGCCGCTGCCGGGCCTGCGGGCCAGGTCGACGACATCCGCGCCGAGGCAGAACCCGAGCCGCGCGCCGAGCCCGGGGCGCGGGCCGAGGCCCACCCCGCCCTGGCCGAACTCGCCCAGCGCCTCGCCATCGCCCGTGCCCAGGCCGAGCTGGCGGCCCGCCAGGGCATCGGCAGCCCGGAGCTGACGCTGGGCACGACCCGCGAGCGCGGCAGCGCCGACGAGCCGGCGCGCAGCACGCTGAACGTCGGCCTGCGCATCCCCTTCGGCGCGAGCGCGCGGCAGGAGGCGCGCCAGGCGGCCGCCCTCGCCGATGCGGTCGAACTGGAAGCCCAGTTGCGGCTCGAGGAAAGCCGCCTGGCCGCCGAGCAGCAGGCCGCCCGGGCCCGCGTGGACGCGGCCCGCATCCGCCTGGCCGCCGCCGAGGAACGCGACGCCCTGGCCAGCCAGACCCTGGGACTGATCGAGAAGTCCTTCCGCCTCGGCGAATCCGACCTGCCCACGCGCCTGCGCACCACCCAGGAAGCCGGCGAGGCCGCCCGCCAACTGGCCACCAGCCGCATCGAGCTGGCGGCCGCCGTCTCGCAATGGCGCCAGGCCCTGGGCCTGCTGCCCGAATGACAACCCACACCCCATCCCTCCCATGAAGCTCCGATTCCTCGCAGGCACCGCGCTGGCCCTGGCCGCCGCCGTCCTCCTGCCTTCTGCCCACGCCGACGATGGCCACGGCCACGACGCGGCACCCGCGGCGCCGGCGGCGGCCGCCCTGCCCCGCTTCGCCCTCGAATCCGACGGATTCGAGCTGGTCGGCGTGCGCCAGGGCCACGCGCTCACGCTCTACCTGGACCGCCATGACGACAACCAGCCCGTGAACGACGCCCGCATCGAGCTGCAGGTCGGCGACAAAAGCTACACGGCCGAGCCGCAGGGCGAAGGCACGTACGACGTGGAACTGGACGAAGCCACGGCCGAGGCCACGGGCGAGCTGCCGCTGCTCGCCCGCCTGACCGTGGGTGCCACGCGCGACGAGCTGCGGGGCGAGTGGCACATCGAGGCCGCCGACAGCCACGACCACGACGCTGGCCATGCCCCCGCCTGGCGCCGCCTGCTGCCCTGGGGCGCCGCAGCCCTCGTCCTCATCGCCGCAGCCGCCTGGCTGCTGCGCCGCCGTCCTGCCCCCGGAGCCGCCGCATGAACCGCCTTCTTCCCGCTTTCTCGCTCCGCCGGCCGCATGCCGCCGCCTTGGCCCTGATGCTCGCCCTGGCCCTGCCCATGAGCGTCATGGCCGATGCCGGCCACGACCACGGCGGCACGTCGCCCGCCGCTGCTGCGGCCAACGGCCCGCAGCGCCTGCCCGACGGCAGCGTCTTCCTCCCCAAGCCCAGCCAACGCCAGCTGGCGGTGCGCACCGTCGTCACGGCCGTCGCCGCCCTGCCCCGCAGTACCGAGCTGGATGGCCGCGTGGTCAGCGATCCGCAGAGTGGCGGCAAGGTGCAGGCGCTGGTGGCCGGCCGCATCGTGCCCGGCCCGCGCGGCCTGCCCGAACCCGGCCAGGCCGTGCGCAAGGGCGAGGTGCTGGCCTGGGTGCAGCCCGCCGCCGCACCGCTGGAGCGTGCCGCGCAGGCCGCCCAGCTGGCCGAACTGCGCGCGGCCGGTGCGCTTGCCGAGAAGCGCCTCGCCCGCCTGCGCGAGCTGGCCGACACCGTGCCGCGCAAGGAGATCGAAGCGCTCGAAAGCGAGGTGGCCGCCGCGCGCGACCGCGCCGCGGCCATCGGCACCGGCCTGTCGGGCCGCGACGCGCTGGTCGCGCCGGCCTCGGGTGTCATCGCGTCCTCGTCGGTGGTCGCCGGGCAGGTGGTCGATGCGCGCGAGCTGGTGTTCGAGATCGTCGACCCTTCGCGCCTGCGCATCGAGGCCCTGGCCTACGACCCGGCCCTGATCGCCGACATCGGCGGCGCCTCGCTGGCCGTCGGTGGCGCGCAGGTGCCGCTGCAGTTCGTGGGCGCCGCCCGCGCGCTGCGCGACCAGGCGCTGCCGCTGGCCTTCCGCGCGCAAGGCAACGCGTTGTCGGCGCTGGCCGTGGGCCAGCCGGTGCGCGTGCAGGTGCACAGCCGCAGCACGCACGAGGGCATCGCCGTGCCGCGCGCCGCGCTGATGCGCAATGCCGCCAACGAGACCATCGTCTGGGTCAAGACCGCGCCGGAGCAGTTCGCGCCGCGCACCGTCACCACCGCGCCGCTGGACGGCGTGCGCGTGGCCCTGACGTCCGGCGTCAAGCCCGGCGAGCGCGTGGTGACCGACGGCGCCACGCTCCTCAACCAGATCCGCTGAGGCCGCACCCACCATGTTCAAGTGGCTCCTCGAACGCAGCCTGGGCAACCGGCTGCTGGTGATCGTGCTTGCCCTGGCGGCGATGGCCTATGGCGCGTACATGCTGACGCGCACGCCGGTGGACGTGTTCCCCGACCTCAACAAGCCCACGGTGACGGTGATGACCGAAGCCGGCGGCATGGCGCCCGAAGAGGTGGAGCAGCTCATCACCTTCCCGCTGGAAACCGCCATGAGCGGCCTGCCCGGCGTGGAGACGGTGCGCTCGGTGTCCTCCGCCGGCCTGTCCTTCCTGTACGTGACCTTCGACTGGCGCACCGAGATCTTCCGCGCCCGCCAACTGGTGGCCGAACGGCTGTCGGCCATGGAGGAAGGCCTGCCGGCCGGCACCGTGCCGCGCATGGGCCCGGTCAGCTCGGTGATGGGCGAGATCATGCAGATCGCGATTCCGGTCGATCCACAGAAGATCTCGCCGATGCTGGTGCGCGAGTACGCCGACTGGGTGCTGCGCCCGCGGCTGATGTCGGTGCCGGGCGTGGCCCAGGTCATTCCCATCGGCGGCGAGGTGCGGCAGTTCCAGGTGCAGCCCGACGCGGCGCGCATGGCGCAGCTGGGCATCTCGGCCGAGGTGCTGGTCACCGCGCTGCGCGGCTTCGCGGCCAACACCTCGGGCGGCTTCCTGGCGCTCAACGGCCGCGAGTACCTGATCCGCCACCTCGGCCGCACCGCGCGGCTGGACGACCTGCGGCGCCTGGCGCTGGGCGCGCGCAATGGCCAGCCGATCCTGCTGCAGCAGGTGGCGCAGGTGGACTTCGCGCCCGCCATCCGCCGCGGCGACGCGGGCTTCGAGGGCCGGCCGGCCGTCATCCTGGGCGTGCAGAAGCAGCCGGCGGCCGACACCATCGCGCTGACGCGGCAGATCGAGTCGGCGCTGGACGGCCTGGCCGCCGCGCTGCCGCCCGGCATGGAGAGGCCGCGCGTCACCTTCCGCCAGGCCAGCTTCATCGAGGCCTCCATCGACACCCTGCAGGGCAAGCTGGTGGGCGCGGCGGTGTTCGTGGCGCTGATCCTGTTCTTCTTCCTGGGCACGCTGCGGCCGACGCTGATCGCGCTCACGGCCATCCCCGTGTCCATCCTGGCGACGGTGCTGGTGTTCCGCGCCTTCGGCCTGTCGATCAACACCATGACGCTGGGCGGCCTGGCCATCGCCATCGGCGGCCTGGTGGACGACGCGGTGGTGGACGTGGAGAACATCCTGCGCCGCCTGAAGGAAAACCGCGCCCGGCCCGAGGCCGAGCGGCTGGGCGTGCTCACGGTGGTGACGCGCGCCTCGATGGAGGTGCGCTCGGCCATCCTGTATGCCACGGTCATCATCGTGCTGGTCTTCGTGCCGCTGTTCGCGCTGCCGGGGCTGGAAGGCCGGCTCTTCGTGCCGCTGGGCATCGCCTTCATCGTCTCCACGCTGGCCTCGCTGCTGGTGTCGGTGACGGTGACGCCGGTGCTGAGCTACTGGCTGCTGCCGCGCCTGAAGCGGCTGGACCATGGCGACACCTGGCTGCTGGCCTGGCTCAAGGCCCGCTATGCGCGCGGCCTGGAGGCGGTGCTGCGCCGGCCCCGCATCGCGGTCGCCGCCGCGGCCGTTGCGGTAACGGCAGCGGCCGTGGCCGTGCCCTTCTTCCCGACCACCTTCCTGCCGCCCTTCAACGAGGGCACGCTGCTCGTCGGCCTGCGGCTGAACCCCGGCGTCGCGCTGGAGGAAAGCAGCGCCCTCGCCCGCCAGGCCGAGCGCCTGGTGCGCCAGGTGCCGGAGGTGACGCACGTCGGCCGCCGCAGCGGCCGGGCCGAGCTGGACGAGCATGCCGAGGGCGTGCACGTGAGCGAGCTGGACGTGGGCCTGAAGCCCGCCAGCGAACTCACGCGCCCCGTGGCCGCCATCACCGCCGACATCCGCCAGCGCCTGGCGCCGCTGCCGGCCGCCATCGGCATCGGCCAGCCGATCTCGCACCGCATCGACCACATGCTCTCGGGCGTGCGGGCGCAGATCGCCATCAAGGTCTTCGGCGAGGACCTGGACGTGCTGCGCGGCCAGGCCGAGCTGCTGCGGGCACGCCTGGCCGCCATTCCCGGCGTGGCCGACCTGGAAGTGGAAAAGCAGGTGCTGGCGCCGCAGATCAAGGTGCGCGTGGACTACGACCGCGCCGCGCAGTACGGCGTGCCCGCGCCCCAGGTGCTGCAGACGCTGGCGCGCATGGTCGAGGGCGAGAAGCTGTCGCAGATCGTGGAGGACGGCCGCCGCTTCGCCCTGGTGCTGCGCCTGCCCGAGCCGGCACGCTCGGTCGACGGCCTGGGCCGGCTGCTGATCGACACGCCGCTGGGCCACGTGCCCCTGTCGCGCCTGGCCACCATCGAGGAAGGCGACGGGCCCAACCAGGTCAGCCGCGACGACGGGCGGCGGCGCATCGTGCTCTCGGCCAATGCCTCGGGCCGGCCGCTGTCCGATGTGGTGGCCGACATGCGGGCGGTGGTGGCGCAGACGCCGCTGCCGGCCGGCTACTTCATCACCCTGGGCGGCCAGTTCCAGGCCCAGGAAGAGGCCTCGCGGCTGGTCGGCCTGCTGTCGCTGGTCTCGCTCGCGCTGATGTTCGTGGTGCTCTACAGCCGCTACCGCTCGGCGGTGCTGTCGGTGCTCATCATGGCCAACATCCCGCTCGCGCTCGTCGGCGCGGTGGCGGGGCTCGCGCTGTCGGGACAACCACTGTCGGTGGCGGCGCTGGTGGGCTTCATCACGCTGGCGGGCATCTCGGTGCGCAACGGCATCCTCAAGGTGAGCCACTACGTCAACCTGATGCGCTTCGAGGGCGAGGCCTTCGGGCCGCGCATGATCGTGCGCGGCTCGCTGGAGCGGCTGGCGCCGGTGCTGATGACGGCACTGGTGACGGCCTTCGCGCTGGCGCCGCTGCTGTTCGAGGCCGAGCGGCCAGGCACCGAGGTGCTGCATCCGGTGGCGGTGGTCATCTTCTCGGGTCTGGTGAGCGCTACGCTGCTCGACACCTTCCTGACGCCTGCGCTGTTCTGGCTGTTCGGGCGGCGAAGCGCGAAGCGGCTGGCGGCGGACGGGGACACGCAGGCACTTTGAGGGCGTGCGAGGCAAAGCAAAAGCGGCTATGGTTGCCTTTGTCAACTTTATTGATTGACAATGGCACGCATGCCTGAACTGACTGCTCCTGCCTCGTCGCCCGCCGCCTCTGCCGTTCCGACGGATGCCGTCAAGGCCCTGCGCCGCTTCAACCGCTTCTTCACCCAGCGCATCGGCGTGCTGGAGCCCTACCTCGGCAGCGAACTGTCGCTGACCGAGGTGCGGGTGCTGTACGAGCTGGCGCACCAGCCCGGGATCACCGCCCGCGAACTGGCCCTGGCGCTGAGCCTGGATGCCGGCTACCTCAGCCGCCTGCTCAAGCGCTTCGAATCGCTGGGCTGGCTCGCGCGGGCAACCGATGCGCACGACGCGCGGCAGCAGCGCCTGTCGCTGACCGAGGCGGGCCATGCGGCCTTCGCGCCGCTGCAGCAGCGCTCGCGCGACGCGGCGGCGGCGCTGCTCGCGCCGCTGGCGCCCGCCGCACGCGACGAACTGGTCCGCGCGCTGGCACGGGTCGAGACGCTGTTCGACCCCGAGCCCAGGCCCCTGCGCACCGCCGTGCTGCGCGACCCCGCGCCCGGCGACCTCGGCTGGGTCGTCCAGCAGCATGGCGAGGTCTATGCCCGCGAGTACGGGTGGGACGGCCGCTTCGAGGCCGCCGTGGCCGACATCGCCGCGCAGTGGCTGCGCACCACCGACCCGGCGTGGGAAAAGGGCTGGATCGCCGAACTGGACGGCCAGCGCGTCGGCTCGATCTTCGTGATCCGCCACAGTCCCGAGGTGGCGCAGTTGCGCCTGCTGGTGCTGCGGCCCGAGGCGCGCGGCCTGGGCCTCGGCGGCAAGCTGGTCGACGAATGCATCGCCTTCGCGCGCGCCCGTGGCTACCGGCAGATGATTTTGTGGACCCACAGCTGCCTCGAGGCCGCCCGCGCCCTCTATGCCGCGCGCGGCTTCGTGCGCGACGACACCGAGCCGCACGAGGGCTACGGCAGCGGCCCGTTGCTGGCCGAGCGCTGGTCGATGCCGCTCACTACTGCATGAACCAGCCGTGGCTGACCACCAGCGATTGGCCGGTCAGCGCATTGCTCGGGAAGGCGGCGAACAGCAGGGCCACGCGCGCCACGTCGTCGGTGGTGGTGAATTCGCCATCCACCGTCTCCTTGAGCATCACGTTCTTCACCACCTCTTCTTCGGAGATGCCCAGCGTCTTCGCCTGCTCGGGAATCTGCTTCTCCACCAGCGGCGTGCGCACGAAGCCGGGACAGATCACGTTGGCGCGCACACCATGCTTCGCGCCTTCCTTCGCCACCGTTTTGGCCAGGCCGATCAGGCCGTGCTTGGCGGTGACGTAGGGCGCCTTGAGCATCGAGGCTTCCTTGGAATGCACCGAGCCCATGTAGATCACGCTGCCGCCGCGTCCCTGCGCGTACATGTGCTTGAGGCAGGCGCGGGTGGTGAGGAAGGCGCCGTCCAGGTGGATGGCCAGCATCTTCTTCCAGTCGGCGAAGCCGAATTCCTCCACGGGGTGCACGATCTGGATGCCGGCGTTGCTCACCAGGACGTCGATGCCGCCGAAGGCCTTCACGGCCTCCTCGACGGAAGCGTCGACCTGCTGCTCGTTGGTCACGTCCACGGCGACGCCGATGGCCTGCGCGCCCGTGGCCTTCAGTTCCGCCGCCGTGGCGTCGGCGGCCTCCTTGTTCAGGTCGGCGATGACGATCTTGGCGCCCTCCTGCGCGAAGAGCGTGGCGATCTCCTTGCCGATGCCGGAGGCCGAGCCGGTGATGTAGGCGACCTTGTCCTTGAGTTGCATGGTGGTTCCTTTCGATGGGGGTGGGATGGAAAAGGGAGGCCGGCCACGCGGTGCGCGGCCGGCGCGATGTCACTTCAGGTAGTCGAGCTCGACGGTACCGAGCGCCAACGTCATGTCGGCGATGTAGTGCACGGTGGACAGCACCTCCAACACGGGCAGCTGCGCGACTGGCGCCAGCGCATGCGAGTGCAGCTCCAGCGAGCCCGGGCCGGTCCACGCGCCCTTCAGTTGTACATCGACCATGTGATAGCGCACCAGCTCGCAGATGCGGGCCGTGCCGTCGACGTGCGGAATGATCTTGAGCAGGAAGTTGGGCTGTGCGATGGCATCCAGGATCGGGCCGTGTTCAAGCGTGCGGTGCTTGAAGCCCATCGTCGCCGTGGCCACCCGCACCGCGCCGTAGTCCAGCGTGCCGACGATGGTGTCGATCTCGTAGGCGAAGCGCGGCGTGGCCAGCTTCTTCGGAAAGCCCCACAGTTCGCGCCCGCCGGCGATGGGCGGGTGGTCGTTCAGGTACATGGCATGCACGTAGGCGCCCTGCTCCAGGCCCCGCGCCGTGCGCAGCTGCACCGGGATCACCTGGCCCGATTCGGTGTAGTCGCCGAAGCCCGTCGAGTCCGGCATGCGGATGAACTCGTACTTGACCACCGGCTCGGCGATCTCCAGCGGCTCGGGCACCACGGCGCGCAGCGCGTCGGGGTCGGTGCGGTAGGTGATCACCATGAATTCGCGGTCGACGAAGCGGTAGGGCCCCGGCGGAAAGGCAGGGCTGGTGAAGGGCATGGCAAAGGCGCGTTCGCGAAGGTCGGAGGCGTTCATGGCAGTGGAAGAACAGGTGAAGAACGAGCCTTCATGCTGCGAACCACGGCTTAGAGGAGCCTGAAGCCGACGGCTCCAAGAGGGCAGACGCGGCGCCGTCCTACCTGGCTGCTGCGCGCACATGCGCACCTGTGGCCGCACCGGCCCGCTGGCCCGTTTGGCCATTGCCACGGCAGCCCACGCCGATGTGCAAGGCCTCGACAAAAAAAAAGGGCCGCACAGCGCCCACGGCGCTGCACGGCCCCTGGTGCAGGCAGGCGCCGGCGGCTGCCGGCGCGCCCGCGGCATCGGCGCTCCTCAGCCGATGTTGACAGGCACGAAGATCTTCTCGTCGCCGCGCTGGATCAGCAGCGCCACCGACTTGCCGGCCTTGGCCACCGTCTCGCGCACCTGGTCCACGCTCTTGGCCGGCGTGCCGTTGATGGACAGCAGCACGTCGCCCTGCTGGATGCCGGCATTGGCCGCGGGGCCGCGCGCGTCCTCGATCAGCAGGCCGCCGGCCACGCCGGCCTCCTTCTGCTCCTGCGGCTGCAGCGGCCGCAGCGCCAGGCCCAGCTTGCCCTTGGCCACGGTCTCGTCGGCCTTGGCCACCTGCGTCTTGTCGCTGGCGTTGCCCAGTTGCGCCGTCAGCTCCTTCGCGCTGCCGTCGCGCCAGACTTCGATCTTCGCCTTCTCGCCCGGCGCCATCTGGCCGATGATGGCCGGCAGGTCGCCGGAGGTGGTGATGGGCTGGCCGTCCACCTTCAGGATCACGTCGCCCGACTTCAGGCCCGCCTTGTCGGCCGGGCCGCCCTTCTCGACGTTCGACACCAGCGCACCCTCGGGCTTGTCGAGCTTGAAGGAATCGGCGAAGGCCTGGTTGACCTGCTGCACCGCCACGCCCAGCTTGGCATGGCTCGCATGGCCGGTGGCGACGATCTGGTCCTTCACGTGCATGGCGATGTCGATCGGGATCGAGAAGGACACGCCCTGGTAGCCGCCGCTGCGGCTGTAGATCTGCGAGTTGATGCCCACCACCTCGCCGCGCGCATTGAACAGCGGGCCGCCCGAGTTGCCGGGGTTGATCGGCACGTCGGTCTGGATGAAGGGCGTGAAGCCGTCGTCGGGCAGCGAGCGGCCCTTGGCACTGACCACGCCGGCCGTCACGCTGTTCTCGAAGCCGAAGGGCGAGCCGATGGCCAGCACCCATTCGCCCACCTTCAGGTCCTTGGGATTGCCGAGCTTCACCGTGGGCAGGTTCTTGGCGTCGATCTTCAGCACGGCCACGTCGGTCTTGGGATCGGCGCCCAGCACCTTGGCGCGGTACTCGCGCCGGTCGGTCAGCTTGACGGTCACTTCCTTGGCGCCGTCCACGACGTGCGCATTGGTCAGGATGATGCCGTCGGGCGAGAGGATGAAGCCCGAGCCTTCGGCCCGCGTGGGCACCGCGCGCTGAGGGGCCTGCCGCTGGCCGGGCACGCCGCCGAACTGGCGGAAGAACTGGTAGAAGGGATCGTTGGGCGACATGCCGGGCGGCATGGCGGGGCCGTTGCCGCCGCCGCTGTCGTCGCCGTCCAGCGCCGTCTTGGTCATGCCCGAGACGCTGATGTTGACCACCGCCGGGCCCTGCTGGGCCGTGATGACGGAAAAGTCCGGCGCGGCGATGGGCGCCACCATGGGCGCCGCGGCCACCACCGGCGGCTGGGGCGCCGAGCCCACGGCATGGGCACTGGTGTAGGCGCCGCCGGCGGCCGCGCCGAGCACGCCGGCCGCAGCCAGCGCAATCACCAGACGCTTGGGCGATTGCAGGATGGATTGGGTGTTCATGTGTCAGCCTCCTAGAGCTGGGGTGGGGTTTGCGATGGCGTGACTGTGAAAGCACGTGCTTAGGCGCGGCTTAAAGCGGGAAAGCCACCGGCATGGCAGGGCCATGCGTCCAAATCCGACATCGCGCCGCCCCCGGCTGCACCTACAGTGCATCGCATGACCGCCCAGCCCCGCACCCTCCTGCAGCCCACCGGTGCGAAGGCGCCATCCTCACCCGCCGACGTCGACGCCGACCCGGTCGAAACCGCCGAATGGCGCGAGGCGTTCGTCGCCCTGTTGCAGGCCCAGGGTCCCGAACGCGGCCGCTGGCTGCTGGACGAACTGGCACGCCTTGCCAGCACCCACCGCATCGGCTGGCAACCCGAACTGGCCACGCCCTATGCCAACACCGTGCCGGTGGACCGCCAGCCGCCCTTCCCCGGCGACCTGGCCATCGAGGAGCGCCTGGGCTCGCTGATGCGCTGGAATGCGCTGGCGATGGTGGTGCGCGCCAACCAGGCCTACGGCGAACTCGGCGGCCACATCGCCAGCTATGCGAGCGCGGCGGACCTGTTCGAAACCGGGTTCCACCACTTCTTCCAGGGCCGCACCCGGACGCATGGCGGCGACCTCGTGTTCTTCCAGCCGCACAGCGCGCCCGGCGTCTATGCGAGGGCATTCCTCGAAGGTCGCCTGGGCGAAGACGACCTGGCCCACTACCGCCAGGAAATCACGGCGCCGCTGCACGGCGCCAAGGGCCTGTCGAGCTATCCGCATCCCTGGCTCATGCCGGACTTCTGGCAGTTCCCGACCGGCTCCATGGGCATCGGGCCGATCAGCGCCATCTACCACGCGCGCTTCATGCGCTACCTCACGCACCGTGGCCTGCTGGACTGCGAGGGCCGCAAGGTCTGGGGCTTCTTTGGCGACGGCGAGATGGACGAGCCCGAATCCATGAGCGCCCTCACGCTGGCCGCGCGCGAGAAGCTCGACAACCTGGTGTGGGTGGTCAACTGCAATCTGCAGCGCCTGGACGGCCCGGTGCGCGGCAACGGCCGCATCATCGACGAGCTGGAGAAGCTCTTCGCCGGTGCCGGCTGGAACGTCATCAAGCTGGTCTGGGGCAGCGACTGGGACGGCCTGTTCGCCCGCGACACCGACGGCGCCCTGCTGCGCGCCTTCGCCGAGACGGTGGACGGCCAGATGCAGACCTTCGCCGCCAAGGACGGCCGCTTCAACCGCGACCACTTCTTCGGCCAGAACGAGGCCCTGCAGCGCCTGGCCCAGGGCATGACCGACGAGCAGATCGACCGCCTCAAGCGCGGCGGCCACGACCTGGTGAAGATCCACGCCGCCTATGCCGCGGCCGCCGCCCACCGCGGCCGGCCCACCGTCGTCCTGGCCCACACCAAGAAGGGCTACGGCATGGGCACGGCGGGCCAGGGCCGCATGACCACGCATTCGCAGAAGAAGCTGGACGAGGCCGACCTGATCGGCTTCCGCAACCGCTTCAACCTGCCGCTCTCCGACGAACAGGCCACCTCGCTCGCCTTCTACAAGCCGGCCGAGGACAGCCCCGAGATGCGCTACCTGCGCGAGCGACGCGCGGCATTGGGCGGTGCCCTGCCGCAGCGGCGCACCGACTGCGACACGCTGCCGGTGCCGCCGCTGGACAGCTACGCCCGCTTCGCCACCGAGGCGGCGGGCAAGGAGATGAGCACCACCATGGCCTTCGTGCGCCTGCTGGGCAACCTGCTCAAGGACGGCGCGCTGGGCCCGCGCATCGTGCCCATCGTGGCCGACGAGGCGCGCACCTTCGGCATGGCCAACCTGTTCAAGCAGGTCGGCATCTACAGCAGCGTCGGCCAGCGCTATGCGCCGGAGGACATCGGCTCGGTCCTGAGCTACCGCGAGGCCATCGACGGCCAGATCCTGGAGGAAGGCATCAGCGAGGCCGGCGCCATCGCCAGCTGGACGGCCGCCGCCACCAGCTACAGCGTTCACGGCCTGGCCATGCTGCCCTTCTACATCTACTACTCGATGTTCGGCTTCCAGCGCGTGGGCGACGCCATCTGGGCCGCCGCCGACCAGCGGGCGCGCGGCTTCCTGCTGGGCGCCACCTCGGGCCGCACCACGCTGGGCGGCGAAGGCCTGCAGCACCAGGACGGCAGCAGCCACCTGGTGGCGGCCACCATTCCCAACTGCCGTGCGTGGGACCCGGCCTTCGCCGGCGAGATGGCCGTGATCGTCGATGCGGGCATGCGCGAGATGCTGGTGGAGCAGCGGGACGTCTTCCACTACATCACGCTGATGAACGAGAACTACGCCCAGCCCGACGTGCCCGCCAGCGCGCACGAGGACCTGCTGCGCGGCGGCTGGCGCTACGACGGCTGGCAGCGCCCGGAAGGCGCGCCCACGGCGACGCAGCGCGTGACGCTGCTGGGCTCGGGCGCCATCCTGACCGAGGTGGTCAAGGCCGCGCAGGCGCTGGCCCTGGAAGGCATCGAGGCGACCGTGTTCAGCATCACCAGCTGGAGCGAACTGTCGCGCGAGGGCCTGGCCTGCGAGACGCGCCTGCTCACCAGCGAGGCCCCGGTCGTCACCGTCGCGCCCTTCATCACCCGGCTGCTGGATGCGAGCGAAGGGCCGGTGGTCGCCGCCACCGACTATGTCCGCGCGGTGCCGGAGTCCATCCGCGCCTACGTGCCCGAGGGCCGCCGCTACCTCACGCTGGGCACCGACGGCTTCGGGCGCAGCGACACGCGGGCGGCGCTGCGCGACTTCTTCGGTGTGGATGCAGTGGCCATCGCCAAGGCCGCACGGCGGGCGCTGACGCAGCAAACCCTCGCCTGACGTCCAGCGCGGGGCCGTTCACACCTTCTCAGACGCCGGTCTGCATCTGCGTGCGCTGCAGGATGTCGTCCAGCGGCGCCGGACGGCACAGGTGGTAACCCTGCATCAGCGGGCAGTGCAGGGCCCGCAGCGCGGCCAGTTCTTCCTCCCGCTCCACGCCTTCGGCCACCACGTCGATGCCGAGCGAGCGGCCCATCTGCAGGATGGTGCCCACCAGCAGGCGGTTGTCCTGGGACTCGTGCAGGCCGAAGACGAAGCTGCGGTCGATCTTGACCTGCCGCACGTGCTCACCGCGCAGCGAGGCCAGCGAGGAATAGCCGACGCCGAAATCGTCGATGGCGATGGCCACGCCCGCGGCGCTCAGGCGGGCCAGCTTGGCCTGCGTGTTCTCGGCGTCGAGGGCCACCTCCTCGGTGATCTCGATCTGCAGCCGGCGCGCCGACACGCCGTGCGCATGCAGCGCGTCGAGCACCAGCACGTCCACGTCCAGGTGCGCCATCTCGCGCGGCGAGATGTTCATGGCCAGCGGCAGATGGCCCAGGCCCAGCGCGTCGAGCCGGCGCGAGGCGGCGCACACCAGCGCCAGCACGTGGCACAGCAGCCGCTGCGCCAGGCCGGTGGCCGCGGCCGCATGCACCACCTTCTCCGGCGAGATCCAGCCGTGCCGCGGATGCAGCCAGCGCAGCAGCGCCTCGAAGCTGTGCAGCTGGCCGGCGGCGGTGAAGATGGGCTGGTACCACAGCACGACGGCGCCGCTGTCCATCGCCAGCCCCAGGTCGCGCTCCACGTCGCGGCGGATGCGCAGCGACTGCTGCAGCCGATGGTCGAAGAAGCGGAAACTGGCGCCGCCCTCGTGCTTGGCGCTGTAGAGCGCCTCGTCGGCGAAGCTGAGCATGTCGTTCACGTCCAGCCCCTGCCCCACGCACAGGCCCACGCTGGCGCCCAGGGTGCCGCTGTGGCGCGGGCTGGCCTTGGCGATGCGCTGGGTCAGCCCGCGCG
Source organism: Pseudacidovorax intermedius (assembly GCF_001476815.1). Lineage (GTDB taxonomy): Bacteria > Pseudomonadota > Gammaproteobacteria > Burkholderiales > Burkholderiaceae_C > Xenophilus > Xenophilus intermedius_A. Next base: position 21,534 of record NZ_LDSL01000181.1, read on the forward strand.
CCACCGCCTCGGCCGCGGGCGCCGGGCTGCACAGGTCGTACAGCACCACGAACTCGTCGCCACCCCAGCGGCCGACCAGCGCATCGAGCGGCGCCGTCTCTCCGTCCAGCCAGTGGCCCACGTCCTGCAGCACGCGGTCGCCCGCCGCATGGCCGAACACGTCGTTGATGGCCTTGAAGCTGTCCAGGTCCAGCAGCAGCAGGCATTGCTCACGGTCGCCGGCGGCGGCCAGGCGCTGCGTCGCGGCATCGGTGAAGCCGTCGCGGTTGAGCAGCCGCGTGAGCGGATCGTGCGTGGCGCGGAACTGCAGTTCGAGGGCCGCCGCCTGCGAGGCCGCATGCGCGTGCTGCAGCCGCTGGGCCAGGGCCGTGGCCTCGTTGCGCAACTGGCTGCCGTGCCGGAATGCCGCCTCGCTCTGGAAAGCGCTGCGGGCCAGCGCCCCCAGGTAGAGCAGCGTGGTCAGCGCCAGCATGCGCCGCTCCACGTCGCCGGCCAGCCCCAGGCACACCGCGGCCGTCAGCAGCGGCGGCGTGATGAAGGCCAGCGGCACGCGGCCGTAGGCGATGCCGTGGGTGACCGAGCCGGCGCAGATGCCGCACACCACCGTGAGATAGAAGATCGTCTGCGGCGAGGTGTAGCCCTCGCACAGCACCGCGACCGCCGACCACACCAGGCCCGACGCCAGGCCGAACAGCCAACTCGCGCTCAGGTGCCATTCCACGGGCCGCGTCGCCCACCAGGAACGCGCGGGTGCCCGCGCTGCCTCGGTCGGCACGGCACCGCTCGGCGGCCGGCAGGGCATGCGGCAGACGATGGCACGCAGCAGGTTGACCACGACCGACAGGCCCAGCCATGCCAGCCCCAGCATGGTCTTGCCGGCGTAGTGCGCCATCCCTGCGGCCGCCACGCTCAGCGCGAGGTTGACGGGAATGGCGGTCAGAACGCTGTGGCGCACGGCCACCATCTGCTCGTAGCGCACGATGCGCTGCAATTCGGGCTCGGCCAGGGGTTCGCCCGGCGCGGGCGACGCGGTGTCGGAAAGGGAACTCATAGAGACGGGACGGCGGCCGGCGCACGGCCGGCCGCGGAACGGAATCTCGGGGCCGCGGAGGCGGGGCGGCCACCAGAAGCCGACCGGAACGACGCGGCCACCAGCGGCGGCTTGCGGGCGATTGGGCCATCGCATGCGGCCCCCCGCAAGCAATTTTCCGCGTCAAGCGTCAGCCACAGAACAGTTGAATTCGAAAGTGTTAGGCGCGCCGTACCACCGGGCAGCGCCCGGCCGGACATCAACCGTGGCCGAGGCGACCGGCCGCGCTCACCACTTGCCGGCGCCCGCCGGACGCGGCTGCCGCTGCGCTGCGGCGGTGAGCATGGCCACGGCATCGGGCCGGTTGCCGCGCCTGGCGAAGTCCAGCGCGGTCATGCCCAGTTCGTTCTTCATGGCGATGTCGGCACCTTCGTCCAGCAGCAGCTTGACCGCATCGGCGCTGCCGTACATGGCGGCCATCATCAGCGGCGTGGTGCCGTTGGGCGACTGCGCGTCGATGAAGGCGCTCTGTTCCAGCAGCTGCTTCATGATGGCCACGTGCCCGTTGGTGGCGGCATAGTGCAGCGGCGCCCAGCCGGGTTTGTTCACCGCCGCGTCGCGGGCCAGCAGCAGGTTCACGTACTCCTGCTGGCCCTTGAGCGCGGCCATCATGAGCGGCGTCTCGTCGCTGCGGTTGGCGGCATCGACGTTGACGCGCGGCGAGGCGATCAGCACCTTGGCCACGCGCGGCGAGGGCTCGCGCAGCGCGAGGATCAGGCCGGTCTGGCCCTTGGGGTCGGGCTGGTTGGGGTCGAAGCCCGGCTGGCGCAGCAGGCGTTCGACGGCGCCGGGGTTGTCGCTGATGACGGCGCGGAAGAAGTCGTCGCTGGGGCTGGCCGTGGCGCAGGAGGCGGCGGCCAGCGCCGCCGCGAGGGCGAGGACCATGCGGCGGCCGATGGGGGCGCGGGTGGAATGGCTCATGGCGCGGTCACCTTGAAAAGCTGTTCGAAATTGCGGCTGGTGGCCTCGGCCACCGCCTCCACGGCCAGGCCGCGCAGGCTGGCAATCTGCTCCGCCACGTAGGGCACGTACGACGGATTGTTGGTCTTGCCGCGGTAGGGCACCGGCGCGAGATAGGGGCTGTCGGTCTCGATCAGCATGCGGTCCATCGGCACGAAGGCGGCCACGTCGCGCAGGTGCTGGGCGTTCTTGAAGGTCAGGATGCCCGAGAAGGAGATGTAGAAGCCCAGCTCCAGCGCCGCGCGCGCCACCTCGGCCGTCTCGGTGAAGCAGTGGAAGACGCCGCCGGCGGCGCCCGCGCGGCCGTCCTCGCCCTCTTCCTTCAGGATCGCCAGCGTGTCGGCCGAGGCTTCGCGGGTGTGGATCACCAGCGGCTTGGCCACCTGCTGCGCGGCGCGGATGTGCACCCGGAAGCGCTCGCGCTGCCAGTCCAGGTCGGCCACGCTGCGGCCGCCCTTGCGGCTGTCCATCTGGTAGTAGTCCAGGCCCGTCTCGCCGATGGCGATGACCTTGGGCCGGGCCGAGAGCGCCACCAGCGCGTCCACGTCCGGCTCGCGCACGTCCTCGTTGTCCGGATGCACGCCGACGCTGGCCCAGACGTTGTCGAAGCGCGCGGCCAGGCCCTGCACGGCGTCGAATTCCTCCAGCGTGGTGCAGATGCACAGGGCGCGGTCGACGCCGGCCTGCGCCATGTCGGCGCGGATGCGGTCGATGTCCTCCAGCAGCGAAGGATCGGTGAGGTGGCAATGGGAGTCGACGAACATGGCAGCGGAAAGAGGGATGGCGGCGCGCGCGCAGGCGCCCCGCTCACAGGGTTTGCGTGGGCCGGTCCGAGCCGAGGCTGGCGCCGAGGATCTCCTCGATGCGGGCCTTGAGCTGGTGCGACTTCTCGTCGCCCGGGAAACGGATGCCGATGCCGGGCGAACGGTTGCCGGCCGCCTGCGGCGGCGTGATCCAGGCCACCTTGCCGGCCACGGGATAGCGCTGCGGGTCGTCCGGCAGGCTCAGCAGCACGTAGACGTCGTCGCCCAGCCGGTACTCGCGCGCCGTGGGGATGAAGATGCCGCCCTCGGCGAACAGCGGGATGTAGGCCGCGTAGAGCGCGCCCTTCTCCTTGATGGCGAGCTGGATGACGCTCGGGCGCGGCGCGGTCGGCGATGTGGCGGCGGGTGTGGTCATGCGCGTCTCGGGCTGCGGGCGGCGGAAGCGCCGGCGGCATTCAAGGCCGTCTGGGCTTCGCTCACCAGGGCCTCGATCATCAGGCCCGCGTTGAACGGATGCTCGGCCGTGCGCGCCGCCTTGAGCAGCGAGGCGGACCAGCGCGCCAGCACTGGCGCCGTGGGCGGCGGCGGCAGCGCGTCGGCATCGAAGAAGCGCGGCTGGCCGCCGCCGGCCACGGCCATCAGGTCGTGGCAGAGCTTCTGCAGCGTGTCGATGGCGGCGGGCGGCGCCTGGTCGGCCAGGGCCGTGACGTCGCCGCGGCGCAGGCCCTGGGGCAGCAGCGACCAGGCTTTGGCCGAGGTGCCGCCGCGCGCCAGGCGCAATGCGTCCGACGGCCGGCCGCCCGCGGCGCGCAGCAGCGCATGGGCCTCGGCCACGGGCACGCCCTGCGCGGCCAGCCAGGCTTCGGATTCGCCCTCGGCCGGCCAGGGCAGCGTGTAGGCCTGGCAACGGCTGCGGATGGTGGGCAGCAGCTGCCAGGCGGCCTCGGTGGCGAGCACGAAGCGCACGTCGCCGACGGGTTCTTCCAAGGTCTTGAGCAGCGCATTGGCCGCGATGGCGTTCATGCGCTCGGCCGGATAGACCAGCACCACCTTGCCCCGCCCGCGCCCGCTGGTGCGCTGGGCGAAGCCGACCGCGTCGCGCATGGCCTCGACGCGAATCTCGCGGCTGGGCTTGCGCTTCTTGTCGTCGATCTCGGCCTGCGCCTTCTCGTCGATGGGCCAGCCCAGTTCCATCATCGCGACCTCGGGCATCAGCACGGCCAGGTCGGCATGGGTGCGCACGGCGATGGCATGGCAGCTGGGGCAATGGCCGCAGGCCCCGTCGGGGGTGGGCTGCTCGCACAGCCAGGCGGCGGCCAGGGCGATGGCCAGGTCGTACTGGCCCAGGCCAGACGGACCCTGCAGCAGCAGTGCATGGCCGCGCTGGCGCAGGAGCTGGTCGCGGGCGCGGGCCAGCCAGGGCGACAGGACGGGTGCCTCGTTCACGCCAGCCATCCGCGCTCCCGGATGGCGGCTTCGACGGCGGCGCCCACGGCCTCGCGGCTGGCGGCGGCGTCGATGCGGGCGAAGCGCCCGGGCTCGGCGGCAGCGCGGGCGGCATAGCCCGCGCGCACGCGGCGGAAGAAGTCGGCCGGCTGGGCCTCGAAGCGGTCGGGCAGGCGCGCACCGGCCAAGCGCTCGGCGGCGATCTCGGGGGCGAGGTCGAACCACAGCGTCAGGTCGGGCTGCAGCAGCGCCGCGCCCCCTGCCCCGTCGGGCTGCTGCACCCAGCGCTCGAGCGTCGCCAGCACGTCCAGGTCGAAGCCGCGGCCGGCGCCCTGGTAGGCGAAGGTGGCGTCGGTGAAGCGGTCGCACAGCAGCACGTCGCCGCGGGCCAGCGCGGGGCGGATCACCTGCACGACGTGGTCGCGGCGGGCCGCGAAGACCAGCAGCGATTCGGTGAGCGGGTCCATGGGCTCGTTCAGCACCAGCGCGCGCAGCGATTCGGCCAGCGGCGTTCCGCCGGGCTCGCGGCTGCGCACCACGGCGCGGCCGGCCTGCGCGAACAGCCGCTCCAGCGACGCGATGTGGCTGGACTTGCCCGCGCCGTCGATGCCCTCCAGGCTGATGAACAGCCCGGGGGCCGCCTGCCGACCGGTCATGCTCACTGGCCGCCTCGCTGGTATTTGTTGACGGCCCGGTTGTGCGCGTCCAGCGTCTCGCTGAACTGGCTGGTGCCGTCGCCGCGGGCCACGAAATAGAGCGCCCTGGTGCGCGCCGGCTGCACGGCGGCCAGCAGCGAGGCCTTGCCTGGCATGGCGATGGGCGTGGGCGGCAGGCCGGCGCGGGTGTAGGTGTTCCAGGGCGTGTCGGCCTGCAGGTCGCGCTTGCGCAGGTTGCCGTCGAAGGCGGCGCCCAGGCCATAGATGACGGTCGGATCGGTCTGCAGCGGCATGCCGACGCGCAGGCGGTTGACGAACACGCCGGCCACTTCGGCACGGTCGCTGGCCTTGCCGGTTTCCTTTTCGACGATGCTGGCGAGGATCAGCGCCTCTTCCAGCGACTTCAGCGGCAGGTCGGGCGCCCGGGCGGCCCACGCGGCCTCCAGCTTGCGGTCCATGGCGCGCATGGCCCGCTGCAGCACCGCCAGGTCGGTGGAATTCTTGGAATAGGTGTAGGTGTCGGGGAAGAAGCGGCCTTCGGGATGCTGGCCGGGCCGGCCCAGGCGTGCCATCAACGCGTCGTCGGAGAGGGTGGCCGTCTCGGGCTTGAGCATCTCGGCCTTGGCCAGCGCCGCGCGCACCTGGCGGATGTTCCAGCCCTCGACCAGCACCAGGCTGCGGGTCGCCTCGCGGCCGCGCACCAGGATCTCCAGCAGGCCCCGAGGCGTGACGCCGGCATCCATCTCGTAGCTGCCGGCGCGGATCTGCCGGTCCTGCCCCGACAGGCGGAACCAGGCGTAGAGCAGCCGCGGATCGACCGCCACGCCCGTGTCGGCCACCGCCTGGGCCACGCCGCGCGGCGTGGTGCCGGGCTCCACCGACAGGTCGACGCTGGCGGCCGGCAGCTTCAGCGGCTGGTGCAGCCACCACCAGGCCCAGCCCCCGGCGGCCAGCGCTGCGAGCATGGCCAGGAGGAACATGGTGACGAGGAAGCGGCGCACGGCGGGTGAGGGTTTCAGAGGGACGTCGGAGGGAAACGGCGGGGCGCGAACGGCCCGTCGGCAAGGCGGCGGCAGCCGGGCGGCGATGGCCCCGACCGGGGTGCGGCCGGCAGCCGGCCATGATAATTCAGGGCATGACCCCTCCCCTTTTTCAAGGTGTGACGCCGCCCCTCGCCACGCTGGGCGTGATCCGCGCCGACGGCCCGGACGCGGCGGCTTTTCTCCACGGCCAGCTGACGCAGGACTTCCTGCTGCTCAAGGACGACGCCGCCCGCCTGGCGGCGCTGTGCTCGCCCAAGGGCCGGATGCTGGCCAGCTTCATCGCCTGGCGGCAGGCGCCGGAGCAGTTCTTGCTGGTGTGCGCGCAGGACCTGCTGGCGCCCACGCTCAAGCGCCTGTCGATGTTCGTGCTGCGGGCCAAGGTCAAGCTGGTGGATGCCACGGCCGAGCACGCGGTGCGCGGCCTGGCGGGTGCCGCCATCGCCGCGGCGGGCGCCGACCCGGCCGCCACGCCCGGCCAGCGGCAGGCGACGGCCGACGGCGCGACCGTGGTGGCCCTGCACGGCTGCGAGGGCGTGCCGCGCGCGCTGTGGGTGGCGCCGGCCGGCCATGCCGCGCCCCAGGGCAACGAACTCGCCGCCGACGCCTGGGCCTGGAGCGAGGTGCGCAGCGGCGTGGTGCCGATCAGCGCGCCCGTGGTCGATGCCTTCGTGCCGCAGATGCTCAATTACGAGTCGGTGGGCGGCGTCAGTTTCAAGAAGGGCTGCTACCCGGGCCAGGAGGTGGTGGCGCGCAGCCAGTTCCGCGGCACGCTCAAGCGCCGCGGCTACGTGGTGACGGCCCCGGCGCCGCTGGCCGCCGGCCAGGAGGTGTTCGCCGCCGCCGATGCCGACCAGCCCGTCGGCACCGTGGCGGCCGCCGCGCCGGCGCCGGACGGACAGGGCTGGGCCGCCTTCGTGTCGCTCCAGACCGCTGCCCTGGCTGCCGGCGGGCTGCGGGTGGGCGAGGTGGCGCTGGACGTGCAGCCGCTGCCCTATCCGCTGCTCGAAGACCTCTGAGAAACCGCGGCAGGTCGAAGCGGCCGGGGCGCCCCGCCCACGGTCTTGTCAGACCCGGCCAGTGCCAGCCGCGCTCGCCCGAAAAAGCAAGTACACCTAAGTCGTACTTTTCCGGTGCGCCCAACACAAATATGAAAATATTTAGCATACTGTTACGTATTCTGAACATTTTCTGAGCGCCGCGAGGGCGCTTCGGGCGTTCCGTGGCGCTTCAATATTTCTTCGATTGGCAGGGCGAGGGCGTGCGCCTGCCCCTGCTCGACTGGATGGACCCCTGGCTCATCCTCGTCTCCGTCCTCATCGCCGTCCTGATGTCGATGATGGCGCTGCACATCGCCGCCGTCGCCCGGCGCAGCCGGTCCCGCCTGGTGCGTGCCTGTGCCCTGGCCACGGGTGCGCTGTCGATGGGCGGCGGCATCTGGGCGATGCATTTCGTCGGCATGCTGGCCTTCGCGCCCTGTGCGGCCAACGGCTTCTCGCCCACCATCACCATGCTGTCGGCGATGCCGGCCCTGGCCGCCTCGCTGATGGCGTGGGGCGTGCTGATGCGGCGCGACATCTCGCGCGCGCGCCTGATGGTCAGCGCCACCCTCATGGGCGTGGGCATCGGGCTGATGCATTTCTCCGGCATGGCGGCCAGCGAACTGCAGGGCGTGATCCGCTATGCGCCGCTGGGCGTGGCGCTGGCGGTGGGCGTGTCGGTCGTGCTGTCGTATGCCGCGCTGTCGGTGCGCTTCCGCCTGCGCCAGTGGCAATTGCCCGGCTGGGCCATCACCCCCGTGGCCGGCCTCGTCATGGGCTGCTCGGTGGCCGGCATGCACTACACGGCCATGGGCGCCATGCGCTTCACCGTGCCGGCGACGCAGCTCGCGGCGTCGGGCGGCGACGAGCATCCCTGGCTGGTGGCGGGCATCGTGGGCACCACCCTGGCACTGGGTCTGCTGGTGCTGCTATTCAATGCCGGCATGGCCTGGCGCCAGCTCTACCTGGACGCCCAGCGCAACGAGACCCGGCTGCGCGCCGTGCTCGACACCGCCGTGGACGCCGTCGTCATGGTCGACGCGTCAGGGCTCGTGCATTCGGTCAACGGCGCGGCCGTGCGACTGCTGGGCTGGGCGAGCGAGGACATCGTCGGCCGCAGCGTCGGCCTGCTCATGCCAGAGCCCTACCGCAGCGCACCGCCCCGGGTGCTGGCGCGCTACCTTGCCCGCTACCTGGCCGACGACCAGGCCGGCACGGCGGACACCGGACGCGAGCTCGAGGTGCGGCACCGCGACGACCGGCCGCTGCCGGTGCGCCTGGCGGTCGGCCGGGCCCAGACGCCGCAGCATTTCCTCTTCGTCGGCTTTCTGGCCGACATTTCGCAACGGCGGCGCATCGAGCATTCGCTGCGCGCGAGCGACGAACTGCTGCGCTCCATGGTCAGCAACCTGCCCGGCGTGTGCTTCCGCCGCAGCGGCGACCCCACCTTCTCGCCCATCTTCATGAGCGCGGCGGTGCGGACCATGACCGGCTGGGGCAGCGAGGACTTCCTGGCGCGCCGCGTGACCTTCTGCGACCTGATCGAGCCGCAGGACCGCGAGGCCTACCACGCCGCCATGGCCCAGGCCCTCAAGCTGCACTGCCCGTACTTCCACGAGTACCGGCTGCGCGACGCCCAGGGCCGCCTGCGCTGGGTGTCGGAGACCGGCCGCGGCGTGTTCGACGAACGCCAGCAGCTGCAGTGGGTGGACGCCGTGATCATGGACCACACCGACATCCAGACCCGCGACGCCGAGTACGCCGGCACGCTGGAGGCCATCGACCGGTCCATGGGCTGGGTGGAATACGACCTGGACGGCACCGTGCGCCGCGCCAACGAGATCTATCTGCGCATCTTCGGCTACCGGCAGGAGGACATCGTGGGCCGCAAGCATGCGATGTTCTGCCCGCCCGAGCTGGTGCGCAGCGCCGCCTACGGGCAGATGTGGCGGGACCTGGCCGAGGGCCGCCTGGTCGGCGGCGAGTTCCTGCGCCTGGACAGCCAGGGCCGCGAGGTCTGGGTGGAAGGCCACTACAACCCCATCCTCGACATCGACGGCCGGCCCTACAAGGTGGTGAAGCTGGTGGCCGACGTCACCGCCCGCAAGCGCATGGAGGCCGAACTGCGCCTGGCCAAGGAACAGGCCGAGGCGGCCGCCGTGGCCCGCACCGCCTTTCTGGCCAACATGAGCCACGAGATCCGCACGCCGATGAACGCCATCATCGGCTTCACCGAAGAGCTGCAGAACACGCCGCTGAATCCCAACCAGGCGCGCTACATGGGCACGGTGCACTATGCGGCCCGCTCGCTGCTGCGGCTGCTCAACGACATCCTGGACACCGCCAAACTGGATCGCGGCGCCGTGACACTGGAGCCGGCGGCCTTCTCGGTGCGCGAGCTGTGCCGGCAGGCCCTGGCCTCGCTGGGCATCGCGGCCGCCAAGAAGGGACTGGCCCTCGATCTGCACCTGGACGACAGCCTGCCCGACCACCTGATGGGCGATGCGCTGCGCGTGCAGCAGATCCTGGTCAACCTGGTGGGCAACGCCATCAAGTTCACCGCCAAGGGCAGCGTGGCGCTGCGCGCCAGCTACGACAACGGCCAGCTTCACCTGCGGATCGAGGACAGCGGCATCGGCATCGCACCCGAGCACCTGGGCCGCATCTTCGACGCCTTCGCGCAGGCCGACGCCTCGACCACGCGCCGCTATGGGGGCACCGGCCTGGGCACCACCATCTCGCGCCAGCTGGCCCAGCTGATGGGCGGCGGCATCGAGGTGAGCAGCACGCAGGGCGTCGGCAGCCTGTTCCACGTCTGGCTGCCGATGGCCCCGGCCGACGCGCCGCTGCCGCGCGAGGCGGCACCTCGCCGCGACCTGCCCACGCTGGACGTGCTGGTGGTGGACGACGTGGAAGACAACATCGAGCTGATGCGCCTGAACATGGAGCGGCTCGGCCACCGGGTGCAGGTGGCGCGCAACGGCGCGCAGGCGGTGGCCACCTGCCAGGCGCATGCCTTCGGCCTGGTGCTGATGGACGTGCAGATGCCGGTGATGGACGGCCTGGAAGCCGTCCGGCGCATCCGCGCGCTGGAGCGCCAGCACGGCCGGCCACCGGTGCCGGTGATCGCGCTGTCGGCCAGCGTCATGGAACACGACCGCACCGCCGCCACCAGCGCCGGCATGGACGGCTTCTGCGGCAAGCCGCTGGACCTGGACCGCCTGCTCGACGAGATCGCCAGGGTACTGGACGTGCAGCAGCGCATCCGCGCCGACGCGCCGCCGCCGGTCCCGCTGCAGGACGGCGACGGCAGCCAGGCGGCGGCGGCGCCGGTGGACTGGGACGCCGGCGCCCGGCTGTGGGGCGGCGGCGCCAACCATGCGCAGGCGGTGCGCCGCTTCCTGCGCCAGCGCGGCGGGCTGCCGGTCCAGTGGCAGCGGCTGCTGGCCCAGGGCGATGCCGAAGCGCTGGGCCAGGCCGCCCACGCCCTGCGAGGTGCCGCCGGCAACCTCGGCCTGCGGCCGCTGCAGACGCAGGCGACGCAACTGGAGGAACTCGCCCGGCGCGGCGACCTGCCTGGTTGCGAGACGGCGCTGCAGTCGCTGGCGGCGCAGCTGCAGGCCGTGGCCCATGCGTTGGAAGCCGACGACGCCGCGGGCGCCGGCCCCGGCGACACGGCGGCGCAGCTTGCCGCGCTGGATGCAGCGGCGCGCGAGGAGGCGCGCGCCGCGCTGCAGGCGCTCGGCCAGGCCGTCGCCCAGCTGGAACTGAACGAGGCGGCACTTTCCCGGCTGCAGCAGCAGTTGCCGCGCCAGGCGCTGACGCTGCTGCAGACCGCGCTCGACCGCTTCGATTTCGACCAGGCCGCCGCCCAGGTGGCCATGCTGCAGGCCGCGCTGGACGCCGCCGCGCGCCAGGGAGCCGACCATGCCCTTCAAGGCTGAAAGCCGGCCGCGCATCCTGCTCGTGGACGACGAGCCCACGAACCTGCACGTGCTGCGGCAGGTGCTGGAGGAGGACGGCTACCGGCTGCTCTTCGCCACCGACGGCGCCCGCGGCATCGCGGCCGCCCGCGAGCACCAGCCCGACCTGGTGCTGCTCGACGTGATGATGCCGCGCATGGACGGCTACGAGGTCTGCCGCCAGCTCAAGGCCGATCCGCAGACCGCCAACATCCCCGTCATCTTCGTCACCGCCCTGTCGGAGGTGAACGACGAGACCCACGGCTTCGAACTGGGCGCGGTGGACTTCGTGGTCAAGCCCGTGCGGCCGCAGGTGGTGCGGGCGCGCGTGCGCACCCACCTGAAGCTGGTCACCCTGCAGAACCTCCAGGCCACGCAGCTGCAGATCGTGCAGCGCCTGGGCCGCGCCGGCGAATACAAGGACAACGAGACCGGCCGCCATGTGATCCGCATGAGCCACTTCGCCCAGGCCCTGGCCCGCGCCATCGGCTGCCGCGAGAGCTGGGCCGACGACCTGCTGCTTGCCGCACCCATGCACGACATCGGCAAGATCGGCATCCCCGACGCCATCCTGCTCAAGCCCGGCGCCCTGGACGCCGAGGAATGGGCGGTGATGCGCACCCATGCCCGCATCGGCGCCGACATCATCGGCGAGCATGCCTCTCCCCTGCTCGCGATGGCCCGCACCATCGCGCTGTGCCACCATGAGCGTTGGGACGGCACCGGCTACCCGGAGGGCTTGAAGGGCGAGGCCATTCCGCTCGCGGCACGCATCGTCGCCATCGCCGACGTGTTCGACGCCCTCACCTCCGTGCGGCCCTACAAGCCGGCCTGGAGCCTGGACCGCGCCTTCGCACACCTGCAGGAACAGGCCGGCCGGCATTTCGACCCCGAGCTGGTGCCGGCCTTCCTGCGGCTGCGGCCGGAGATCGAGGCGGTGCGCGAGCGGTGGGCCGACTGAGCGACCCCGCGCGCGCACGCCGCCTACTGCATTTGGGGTAGCCACCCCGCGACGGCATTTCCTACCATCGGCGCAGGAAAACAAGTCGGGGGATCCATGGCCGCAGGCATACCGGGCTACGAGCAGCAATTGCTCGGCACCGTCGAAGCCATCCATGCCGCCGTCACGAATGACGTGAGCTGGGTGCGGGTGATGGAGTTGCTGTGCGACTTCGTCGGTGCGCGGGCGGCCGACCTCAACGTGGTCGACTCGGTGCTCATGCAGCAGATGGCCTACTACCACGGGCGCATCGACCCATGGGTGGTGCAGCGCTACCTCGAAGAGTTCGTCAACGACACGGTCTACGGCAATCCGCGGGCCTCGACCATCTACCTGCCCATGGTCGAAGGCCAAGTCATGGCCGACAGCGACGTTTGGCGGGCCGACGAGATGCGCGCGATCCCTTTCTTCAGCGGGCTCATGCATCCCTGGGGCACCTGGGACTCGCTGCACGCCTGGGTCCGGCGCACCGATGACAGGCGCCCCTGGGTGGCACTGGCCATCCATTACGCCAGGGCGCACTGCCCGCCCAGCGCCGAGCACCGGCGCCGTGTCGCCCTGCTGCTGCCCCACCTGCGCCGCGCCTGCAACGTGCAGGACGTGCTGGCCGCCACGCAGCGCCACAGTTCCGACCTGGCGACCACGCTGGACGCGATGAAGGAGGCGGCGGTGCTGGTCGACCGCGCGGCCAGGGTCGTCCACGCCAACGCGGCGGCGCACAAGGTGCTTGCGGCGGGCGGCGGCATCCGCCTGGATGTGCGCGACGTGCTCACCGTCGACGCCGCCGAACCGCGCACCCAGCTCCACGCCGCGCTGGCCCAGTGCCTCTCGACCATCGCCCTGCTCGACCGGGCCATGCCGCCACCCGTGGCGCGCATCGTGGTCGAAAGGCCGGGGCGCAGCCCGGTCGTCCTCACGGTGCAACCCCTGGGCCGTGGCCAGCGCGAGCGCGCCGCGGCGGTGGCCATGGTTTTCCTGGCCACCATCGAACCCGCCACCAGCGACAAGCTCGACGCGCTGCGCGCCGCCTACGGCCTCACCGGGACCGAGCTGCAGGTGGTCGATGCGCTGATGCTGGGCAAGAACCTCAAGCAGATGGCCGCGGAGCGCGGCATCAGCTACGAGACGGCGCGCACGCACATGCGCAACATCCTGGCCAAGACGGGCGCCGGGCGGCAATCGGCGCTGCTGGCGTTGCTGCGCAGTCTCAACTGACTCGCCGGACCCGGACCAAGAAGCCGTACCACACAAATTGGATACGTCGGGCCCTTGTTCATGACGATCTCATCATCGACGACGCGCTACGAGCATCAGCTCCTCAACGCCATCGACTGCATTCACGCTGCCGGCTCGGGGGACATGGCCTGGAGCTTGGCCCTCGAATCCGTCTGCGATTTCGTCGGCGCCCGGGCGGCCGATCTCAACAAGTTCGATCCAGACACCCTGGACTACGTCGGCTTCCATCCCGCCCACGTCGACCCATTCGTATTGCGATACATCTCCGACTTCATGGGCGACCCGTTGAACGAGAACCCACGGCTGACGCAGCTGTACATGCCGATGGCCCAGGGCACCATCATGGCGGACAGCGATTTCTGGACGCCGCGGCAGTTGAACGCCATGCCATTCTTCGCCGACTTTCTGCAACCCTGGGGCACGTTCGACTCACTGAACACCTGGGTTCGCCGAGGCGCCGATGGCTCGCCGTGGGTCGCGCTTGCCGTGCACTTCAAAAAGGAAGACTGCCCGCCCCAAGCCGAAGAGCGGCGCCGTTTGGCCGTGTTGCTTCCCCACATCAGGCGAGCGTGTGGCACCGAGGAGAGACTTGGGACTGCGCTGCAGTCTCACAGCCAACTGCAAAGTGCGCTGGATCAGGTCGCAGACGCGGTGATTCTGCTGAGCGCCAGCGGGCATGTGGTTTCGGCGAATCGCGCCGCCCATGCGGTGATCCGGGAAGGCGACGGGATATCGGTGACGCTAGGCAACCTGCTTCGCCTTGGAGACTCGGCCGCCAACAACGCCCTGGAGGCTGCCCTGTTTCGTTGTCGCTCGCCGGCGACGATCCTCAGTGCTGATGATGACACCCCTATCGATCGCATCGTGGTTCAACGCAGGGGCAAGGCACCAATCGTCATCAGGGTGCAGCCCCTTCCCCTGGTGCAGCGCCATCGATCAAGTGCCGTTGCCGTCCTGTTCGTACACCGGCCCGCTCCTGTCGATTCCGATCAACTCTGGTCGGTCTGCGCGTCTTTTGGCTTGACCTCGGCTGAAGCCAAGCTGGTTCGTGCTCTGGCGGACGGCCATAGCCTCAAGCAGATCGCCGATCACCAAGGAAGGAGCTACGAAACGCTTCGATGCCACTTGCGGCGGGTTTTCGAGAAGACGGGTACCAATCGCCAAGGAGCGCTTCTGCACCTGGTCCGCAGCGGCGGCTAACGGTGAAGCGTCAAGAGGTCGCTTCGTGACGTCGAAGCAGGGAGCGGGCCGATGGCGCCAGGGAGACGGCGCGGTCCACCCGGATCGAACCGCCACCTGCCGGACGCTTCGTGTTCGAACGGCCGGGACGCGGCCGATGGTGCTGACGGTGCTGCCGCTCGGACGCGGCCAGCACGACTGCGCCCCGAGCGGCCACGCTTACAGCACCCGCTGCATCGTGATGTGCGCAATGCCCGCTTCCTCGAACGGCTCTCCCACCGGCGCATAGCCCAGCCGCGCATAGAAGCGCTCGGCGCTGCGCTGGGCATGCAGGGCGACGGCCTTGTCGCCGCGCGCCCGGGCGGCGGCCTCCAGGGCGCGCAGCACCTGCTCGCCGTGGCCCTGGCCGCGCAGCACGCGGTCCACGGCCATGCGGCCGATGCGTGCGACGCCCTCGGCATCGGCGGGCAGCAGGCGGCCGGTGGCCACGGCCCGGCCCAGGCGGTTGCGGGCCACGCCGTGCAGGCTGGTGGCGTCGTCCGCGTCCCATTCCATGTCCTCGGGAATGCCCTGTTCGTCGACGAACACGGCGCGGCGCAACGGACCGGCCACGCCGCCCAGGGTGGCCCAGTCGCCGGTCACGACCTCCGTCATCGCCGCGCCGGCCTCGTAGCCCAGCAGCACGTCGCGCAGGGCCTGTGGCACCGGGCGCGAGGTCTGTGTGGCCGGATCGGCGAAGACGTAGATCAGCTCGCAGCCGACCAGGAACTGGTCCTGCCGGAACAGGCCCCCCTCGAACACCAGCGACGAATTGCCGATGCGCACGCACTTCATGCCGACGTCGAGCAGGTCGTCGAGGCGGGCCGAGGCGCGGAAGTCCACCGTCGCCTTGCGCACGTAGAGGTCGCCGTCCAGCGCGTGCATCGACGCCTCGTAGGGCAGCGCCAGCGCACGCCAGTAGTCGGCGATGGCGGTGTCGAAGTACATCAGGTAGTGGGCGTTGAAGACGATCTTCTGCATGTCCACCTCGGCCCAGCGCACGCGCAGGCGGTGGAAGAAGCGGAAGTCGCTGCGGCGGGGGGAGGTCTCGGTGCTCATGGTCGTTCCGGCTGCAGGGCCTGCGCCAGGGCGTGCGCGGCGTCGGCATGGGCCTGCTGCGCCTCGGGCACGGCGCGGCCCATCTTGATGAATTCGTGGATCACGCCGCGGTAGATCTCCAGCGCCACAGGCACGCCGGCCAGCCGCAGCCGGTCGGCATAGGCCACGCCCTCGTCGACCACGGGGTCGTGTTCGGCCAGGCCGATCCAGGCCGGCGCGACGCCGTCCAGGTCGTCGGCCAGCAGGGGCGCGAAGCGCCAGTCGTGGCGGTCCGCCATGTCGATGTACTGGGCGAAGAACCAGTCCACCAGCGCCTTGGTGAGCACCGGCCCGTCGGCGAAGCGGCGGTAGGAATCGGTGTCGGCCGAGGGCCCCGTGCCGGGATAGATCAGCAGCTGCAGCGCCAGCGGCAGGCCGGCATCGCGGGCCTGGATGGCGCACACCGCCGCCAGCGTGCCGCCGGCGCTGTCGCCGCCCACGGCGAGGCGGCTGCCGTCCAGGCCCAGCGCCTCGGCGCCCGGCCCGGCCATGAACTGGAAGGCGTCCCACGCATCGTCGACCGCCGTGGGAAAGCGGTGCTCCGGCGCCAGGCGGTAGTCGACCGAGACCACCGCGCAGCCCGAGCGCTGGGCCAGCACGCGGCACAGGGTGTCGTGCGTGGCCACGCTGCCGACCGTGAAGCCGCCGCCGTGGAAGTACAGCAGCACGGGCAACCGGGCCGCCGACGGCGCATAGAGCCGCGCGAACAGCCGTGTGCCGTCGCGCGCCGGGATGTGCACGTCGTCGATGCGCGCCAGCTCGGGCTTGGGCACCTCCAGCACGCCGGCGCCCTTCTCGTAGGCCTGTTTGGCCTGGGCGGGCGTGAGGGCGTGGAGCGGCGGATGGTCGGCGCGCAGCATGCGCTCGACCACCCCGGCCATGCGGGGCGTGAGGCCGGCGGTGATCGATGGATCAGGGAGCATGAGGGGCGGAAATGGGACTCAGCGGAACTGCACGGACACCGGCTGCAGGCCGGGCACGCCATCGTAGTGGACAGTCGCGCGCAGGCCCGGTCGCGGGGGCAACAGCGCCGAGAAGGATCCGAGGCTCAGCAGTTGACCCGGCTGCAGCAGCGTGCCCTCCGCATTGAGGGCGATGGCCAGGAACACCACGGCATGCAGCGGATGGCCCAGCACGTCGCGGCCCTTGCCGCCGCCCAGGGCGGCGCCCTGCCCGTCCACCAGCCGCACGTCCATGTCGCGCAACTGTGCCAGCAGGCGGTCGCGCGCCGCCGCGTCGGCCGGAACGGCCAGCGGCGTGCCGCGCACGCCCAGCCGCGCGCCGACGTTGATGGCCGTGATGCCGGGGCCATCGAGCCGGGCAGGCGTTTCCACCATCAGGTCGGGTAACTCGATGAAGGGAATGATCTGGTCCACCTGGGCCAGCACCTCGGCCGCCGTGCGGGCCTGGTTGATGGCGCTGCTCTTCACCCGCACCAGCAGGTCGGCTTCGTACAGCGGCCGGGCGCCGAAGGCGGCGTCGACGGTGGCGCCGTTGTCCAGCAGCATGCGGCCGTAGAGCGCGCCCCACACCGGCTGGTCGG
>NZ_LDSL01000182.1 GCF_001476815.1 Pseudacidovorax intermedius
GCCCAGGGCCTTGGCGCCCGTGTGGCTGAAGACGTAGAACTGGTTGTCGCTGATGGCCTGGAAGACCTTGTGCGCCACCTCGGCCGCCGTGACCTTGCCACTGGAGACGGCCTTCTCGGACATGGCTTGGCCGATCAGCTGGCTCTTGGTGAGCTGGCCCTGCGCCAGCGCCCCGCCCGGCCGGTTGCGGTCGCTCTGCACGATGGCGGTGGGCACGAAGTAGGGGCACAGCAGGCTGGCGCCGATCTGGTCGGTGACCAGGCGCAGGTCCTGGTACATGGTCTCGGTCAGGCTCACGACCGCGGCCTTGGCGGCGTTGTAGATGCCCATGTTGGGCGCCGTCAGCAGGCCCGCCATGCTGGCCGTGTTGGTGACGTGGCCGCGATAGGCCGGGTCTTTCTCCGCGGCCTCCAGCATCATGGGCACGAACAAGCGCACGCCGTGCACCACGCCCCAGAGGTCCACACCCAGCACCCACTCCCAGTCGGCGACGGAGTTCTCCCACACCAGGCCGCCGGCGCCCACGCCCGCGTTG
>NZ_LDSL01000183.1 GCF_001476815.1 Pseudacidovorax intermedius
GGTGATCCTGGGCAAGACCAACGTGCCGGCGGCCCTGGCCGACTGGCAGACGGCCAACCCGATCCACGGCCGCACCGCCCATCCGCACGATCCGTCGTGTACGCCGGGCGGCTCCTCCGGTGGCGGCGCGGCGGCGCTGGCGGCGGGCCTGGTGGCGCTGGAGCTGGGCTCGGACCTGATGGGCTCGCTGCGCGTGCCGGCCCATTTCTGCGGCGTGTGGGCCCACAAGCCCAGCGCCGGCATCCTGCCCCTGCGCGGCCAGGCCTTTCCGGGCACGCCCGACACGGTGGGCCCGCCGCCGGACCTGCCCACCGTGATCGGCCCGCTGGCGCGCAACGCCGACGACCTGCTGCTGGCGCTGGACGTGCTGGCCGGCCCCGACATGCCCATGGCCCAGGCCTGGCGGCTGGACCTGCCGCCGCCGCGCGCGGCCGATCCGGCATGCTGGCAGGTGCTGGTGCTCGACGGCCATCCGCTCGCCGCGGCCGCCGCCGAGGTGCGTGGCGCCGTGGACGAAGCCGCCCGCCGGCTGCAGGCGCAGGGCGCGCGGATCGTGCGCGCGCCCGAGCTGCCGCCTGGCAGCCTGCCCGACCTGGCGGCCCTGCACCAGGCCTACCGGCAGTGGGTGATGACGGTGCTGGGCGCCTTCGAGCCCGGCGCCAGCTGCGACGTGAGCGCGCACCAGTGGATCCACATGGGCGCCGAGCGCGGCCGGCTGCGCGCGCAGTGCTTCGCGCTGATGGCGCGCTTCGATGCGGTGCTCTGCCCGGCCTTCGGCTGCGCCGCCTTCCCGCACGACGACGAGCCGGACTGGACGAAGCGCGTGCTGCGCATCGACGGCCAGGACACGCCCTACGACGCGCAGGGCGCCTGGGCGAGCCTGGCCTCGCTGGCCAGCCTGCCGGCGACGGTGGCGCCCGTCATGCAGGGCGCGGACGGCCTGCCGCTTGGCGTGCAGGTGATCGGCCCCTGGCTGCACGACCGCGGTACGGTCGAGGTGGCGCGGCGCATCGCAGGCTGCGCCTGACGTGCGCGGCCGTCCGGTGCGGCGGCCCCGGGTGTCACGATTCAGTCACAATGCCGCAATAACATTTGTTTACAAAGACTCTCGCCTCGCGCCGTTCCATGGCCGCCGCCAGCCCCTACCTCAGCGACTTCCGGCCCCGCTTCCGCCCGCCGAGCGCCGCCGACCTCTGCCTGCCCGTGCCCTGCATGACGGCCGACGAAACCAACGAGAAGGCCATGGAGGTCTTCTCCCGCCACCGCGACCTCACCAGCCTGCCGGTGGTCGAGGACGGCCGGCCCATCGGGCTCATCAACCGCAACATCTTCCTGTCGCAGATGAGCAAGCCCTACCGCATGGAGCTGTACGGCCGCAAGAGCTGCATCGCCTTCATGGACAAGGAGCCGCTGATGGTGGACGGCGCGCTGGACATCGACGCGCTCACCTTCCGCGCCGTCGAGTTCGGCGAGAAGGCCCTGGCCGACGGCTTCATCGTGACCAAGGATGGCGCCTTCGCCGGCGTGGGCAGCGGTCTGCAGCTGATGCGCGTGGTGGCGGACATGCAGGCCGCGCGCAACCGCCAGATCATGCTCAGCATCGAATACGCCAGCGTGATCCAGCAGGCCATGCTGCGGCCCTCGCGCGATGCGCTGGCGCGCGCCTGCCCGGCGGCCGACCTCGTGTGGGAGCCGCGCGACGTGGTCGGCGGCGACTTCTTCCATTTCCGCAGCGAGGCCGACGGCTGGTTCGGTGCCCTGGCCGACTGCACCGGCCACGGCGTGCCCGGCGCCTTCATGACGCTGATCGCCTCCACCAGCCTGGGCCAGGCCATCGAGCGCCACGGCCCGCGCGAGCCCGGCCGGCTGCTGGCCGGCGTCAACCGCGGCATCAAGCAGGTGCTCGGCCAGATGGACGGCGCCGACGAGACGCCCGGCTCCGACGACGGCCTCGATGCCGCCTGCTTCTGGTTCGACCCCGCCCGCTGCGACCTGGTGTTCGCCGGTGCCCGGCTGTCGCTCTTCGTGCGCCGGCCCGGCGCGGCCGAGGTCGAGCTGGTCGAAGGCCACCGCCGCGGCGTCGGCTACGTCGACAGCCCGCTCGACCAGGAATGGCCCGACCGCCGCGTGCAACTCGCGGCCGGCAGCCTGGTCTTCGTCACCACCGACGGGCTGATCGACCAGATCGGCGGCCCGCGGGCCATCGCCCTGGGCAAGCGCCGCGTGCGCGAACTGCTGCTCGCGCAGCCCGAGGATGCGGCCCCCGCCGACGTCAACCGGGCCGTTGCCGACACCCTGCGCGCGTGGCAGGGCGAGCACCACCGCCGCGACGACCTGACCTTCTTCTGCTTCCGTGCCTGACACGGTGCGACCGACCTTCGTGAGCCCCCGCCCATGACCGCCGACCTGATCGCCGAGAAGTACGGAACCTTCTTCACTCTGGCGCGCCAGCACCAGGTCATCTTCTACTACGTGGGCTATTTCTCGCAGCACATCGTCGCGGCCATGGCCGAGGCCGTGAAGCTGCAGCTGGAGGTGGCCGGCGTGGCCGGGCCCACGCGCCGCAAGCTGTTCTCGTCCTTCGTGGAGATGGCGCAGAACATCATCCATTACTCCGCCGACGCCCTCACGCCGCCCCACCAGGACGAGCGCGAACTGCGCCACGGCTCGGTCTGCATCCGCCGCGAGGACGATGGCCGCTTCCTGCTGCTGTGCGCCAACCGCGTCGAGCCCGAGGTGGCCGGCGACCTGCGCGGCAAGCTCGAGCAGTTGCGCAGCATGACCATGGACGAGATCAAGCAGGCCTACCGACAGACGCTGCGCGACGAGACGCCTGCCGGCAGCAAGGGCGCCGGCATCGGCCTGCTGACCGTGGCCCGCGACGCCAGCGGGCCGCTGGAATTCGACTTCGACACCGCCGACGCCGCCGGCGCCACGGTGTTCTACCTCAAGGCGTGCATCTGACGGTGTGACGCACGCGGCCTTCCGACGACACCCGCATGGACAACCTCTACATCGCCCCCACCCCCAGCTCGCCCGAAGTGGACTTCCGCTTCGACAGCCATTCGCTGAGCCTGCGCGGCGAGTCCTACCCCGAGAACGCGGCGGCCTTCTACGGCGAGGTGCTGGCGCGCCTGCGCGAGTACCTGGCCGAGCCCGGCGAGCGGCGCATCGACGTGCACATCGCGCTGGCCTACTTCAACAGCTCCAGCACCAAGATGCTGTTCAACCTGATCGAGGCGCTGCACGAGGCGGCCGAGGCGGGCAGCACCGTCCAGCTGGCCTGGTACTACGACGAGGAGGACGACACCATCCTCGAATTCGGCCAGGAGCTGGCCGACGACTTCCCGGCCATCGCCTTCGACTGCCAGCCGGTCGCGCCGCGCTGAGCCTCTTCGCGAAAGCCCCGCCATGCACGACGTCACCGCCACCGCCACCGCGCCGGACCTCTTCGATGCCGAGCGCAGTGCGCTGGCGGCGGCGCGCGCCGTCTTCGACGCCGGCCCGCAGCAGCCTGCCGCCGACTGCCATCAGGCGCTGGGCGAGCTGATGGGCGCCTTCGACCGCCTGCTGCGCGAAACCCGCCGCCTGGTGCGCCGCAGCGACCGCTCCGAGCTGGAGATGAACCGGCTCAACCAGCGCCTGCAGGACCTGGCCGCCGAGCTGGAATACCGCGCCACGCACGATCCGCTCACCGGCGTGCTCAACCGCGCCGCCATCATCGACATGGCCAACCGCCATTTCGTCAGCCACGACCTGTCGCTGGTCGTGCTGGACATCGACCATTTCAAGCGCGTCAACGACAGCTTCGGCCATCCGACCGGGGACCAGGTGATCCTGGGCGTGGTCGACTGCCTCAAGCACCTGGTGCCGGCCGGCGCGCAGGTCGGCCGCGTGGGCGGCGAGGAATTCACCATCGTGCTGCCCGGCTGGCCGCTGGAGCGCGCCGCCCAGACGGCGCAGCTGGTGCGCCGCGCCATCGAGGGCCGCGCCTTCGGCCTGCCCGACGGCAGCCGCATCACCGCCAGCTTCGGTGTCAGCTGGCTGGCCCGCGGCGGCAGCTTCGACCTGGCCTACTGCGCTGCCGACGAAGCGCTGTACGCCGCCAAGCGCGGCGGCCGCAACCAGGTGGCCCGAGCCGGGCTGCCGGCCGCCGAGCCCTCCCCGGCGTCCAGCGCATGACGGCGCCGTCGGTCCTGCCGGCCGCGGCATCCGCCGAGGCCGGGGCCGGCCACGCCCGCGTGCACGCCGTCGTGCCGCCGGAACCCATGCCCGGGCTCGAGCCCGACGTCCATGCCGCCGTGCGGATGGCGCTCAAGGGCTCCGATCTGCACGGCTTCGCCCGCCATGTGCTGGAACAGCTGGGCCTGCTCATGGGCGTGGCCGGCCACGGCGTGGTCTGCGCCCCGGCGGCGGACGACGCCGGCGGCCTGCGACTGCTGGCCGCCACCGGCCCCTATGCCGAGCGGCAGGAATGCGCGGGGCCCGGCACCGTCGCCGGCCCGCTGCGCGAGCGGCTGCGCCAGGCCCTTGCCCGGCGCAGCAGCAGCCCGCCCGATGCGCAGGGGCGCCTGGCCCTGTACGTCGGCAGCCCCGGCAATGCCGGCATCGCCGTCTGGATCGACGGGCCGCCGCCGCCCGCCCAGCCGCCGGACGCCGGCCTGCTGGGCCTGTTCTGCGCCAACCTCGGCCTGCTGCTGCACCACCGCGTGCTGCTCGAGCGGCTGCACGACCGGGCCTACCAGGACCCGCTGGTGCCGCTGCCCAACCGCGTGCGCTTCATCGAGAAGGTGGACGCCTGCGTGCACCAGGGCGCGCGCGACCACATCCTGGCGCTGGTCGACGTCGACGACTTCAGCGCCGCCAACGACGTCATGGGCCACCGCTTCGGCGACCGGCTGCTGGAGGTGGTGGCGCGCCGCCTGGCCGACGCGTTGCCGCGCGACGTGCTGCTGGCGCGCGTGGGCTCCGACACCTTCGGCGTGCTCGGCCCGGCCGAGCAGGTGCGGCCGCAGGCGCTGCTGGACAGCGTGCGCCATCCGCTGGCGGTGGAGTCGGTGCCGCACAAGGTGACGCTCACCTGCGGCTGGGTGCGCCTGCCCGGCGCGGGCGACACCCCCACCGGTGCCGAACTGCTCAAGGACGCCACCATCGCCCTCAAGCGGGCCAAGCGCGACCACCGCGGCCAGCACCTGCAGTACCTGGCCCACATGGGCGCCGAGGCGCGTTCCCGCGCCGTGCTGCTGTCGGACCTGCGCGCCGCGCTGGAGCGCCAGCAGCTCTTCCTGGTCTACCAGCCGCAGCTGGACCTGGCGTCCCGCGCCCTCATCGGGCTGGAGGCCCTGCTGCGCTGGCGCACCGACGACGGCCGCTTCATTCCGCCCAGCCAGTTCATTCCGGTGGCCGAGCATTCCGGCCTCATCGTGGCCATGGGCGCCTGGGTGCTGGCGACGGCCTGCCGCACCATGCGCGAGCTGCTGGACGAGGGCCTCGCGCCGCAGCGCATGGCGGTCAACGTGTCGATGGCGCAGCTGCAGGACCCGGCCTTCACCGGCGTCGTGCAGCGCGCGCTGGCGCAGGCCGGCATCGAGGGGCGGCACCTGGAGCTGGAGATCACCGAGTCGGTGGCCGTGCTGCCCACCGAGCTGCTGGAGTCCACGCTGCAGGCCCTGCGCGCGCAGGGCATCTCCATCGCCATCGACGACTTCGGCACCGGCTATTCCTCGCTCAGCTACCTGGAGCGGCTGCCGCTGGACCGCATCAAGATCGACCGCACCTTCGTGCGCCAGCTGGGCGAGCCGCGCGGCGGCCGCATCGCCGAGATGGTGGCCCAGCTCGGCCGCCGGCTGGGCCTGCAGGTGCTGGCCGAGGGCATCGAGGACGCGCAGGCCTGGCAGGCGCTGCAGGCCATGGGCTGCCAGGAGGGCCAGGGCTTCCACATCGCCATGCCCATGGACAAGGCGGCGCTGCGCACCTGGCTGCTGGCGCGCGGCTGAGAGGGTGTCTCTCTGAGGCCGCGCCACCGGCTGCGCCCAAAGAAAAAAAAGCGCGCCGCAGGGGCGCGCTTCGCCGGGCGATGTCCGCGGCTTACTTGGCGACGACGCGCGTCAGCTCCAGGCACTTGTTCGAGTAGCCCCACTCGTTGTCGTACCAGCTCACCAGCTTGACGAAGGTGCCGTCCAGCGCGATGCCGGCTTCGGCGTCGAAGATCGAGGTGCGGGCATCGCCGCGGAAGTCGGTGGCCACCACCTTGTCCTCGGTGTAGCCCAGCACGCCCTTGAGCGCGCCTTCGCTCTGGGCCTTCATCTCGGCGCAGATCTCCTTGTAGCTGGCTTCCTTGGCCAGCTCGACGGTCAGGTCGACCACCGACACGTCGGAGGTGGGCACGCGGAAGCTCATGCCGGTGAGCTTGCCCTTGAGTTCGGGCAGCACCACGCCCACGGCCTTGGCGGCGCCGGTGGAGCTGGGGATGATGTTCTCCAGGATGCCGCGGCCGCCGCGCCAGTCCTTGTTGGACGGGCCGTCCACGGTCTTCTGCGTGGCGGTGGCGGCGTGCACGGTGGTCATCAGGCCGCGCTTGATGCCCCACTTGTCGTGCAGCACCTTGGCCAGCGGGGCCAGGCAGTTGGTGGTGCAGGAGGCGTTGGAGACGATGTCCTCGCCGGCGTAGCTGGCGCTGTTGACGCCGAACACGAACATCGGCGTGTCGTCCTTCGACGGGGCCGACATGATGACCTTCTTGGCGCCGGCGGCCAGGTGCTTGCCGGCGGTTTCCTTGGTCAGGAACAGGCCGGTGGACTCGAGCACGACGGTGGCGCCGACCTCGTCCCACTTCAGGGCGGCGGGGTCGCGCTCCTGCGTCAGGCGGATCTTCTTGCCGTTGACCAGCAGCGTGTTGCCGTCGACGGCGATGTCGCCCTTGAAGCGGCCGTGCACCGAGTCGTACTGCAGCATGTAGGCCAGGTAGTCCGGCTCCAGCAGGTCGTTGATGCCGACGATCTCGATGTCGGGGAAGTTCTGCACCGCGGCGCGCAGCACATTGCGGCCGATGCGGCCGAAGCCGTTGATACCCAATTTGATGGTCATGTCGATGCTCTTTCTAGAGTTTCAGTTTGGAAAAGCGCGCAGCTCCGAGGCCAGCAGGCCCAGCAGCTCCATGTCGTGGAAGCGGTCGCCCCAGAAGGCCGCCTCCCGCAATCTTCCCTCGATCCGAAAGCCCAGGTACTGGGCCAGGCGCAAGGAAGCGGCATTGTCGGGGTGGATCAGCGCATCGATGCGGTGGATGCTCTGCGTCCGGAAGGCCCAGCCGAGCACGGCCACCAGGGCCTCGCGCATGTAGCCCTGGTGCCAGGCGCCGCGGGCCAGCTCGTAGCCCAGGGTGCAGCGGTGCCAGCGCATGTCGCGGTTGAACAGGCCGCAGCTGCCCAGCAGCGGGCCACCGCCCTGGCGCGCGATGCCCCAGCGCATCACCGGCGGGCTCCACTGCCAGCCGACGCGGCAGCGGGCGATGAAGTCGTGGGCCGCCACCTCGGTGTCCAGCGGGGCGGCGCCCCAGTGGCGCATGGCTTCGTGGTCGGCATGCATCGCGGCCATGGCCGGCGCATCGGCATGCGCCAGTTCGCGAAGGATGAGCCGCTCCGTCTTCAGTTCGGGAAAGGCGGTGAGGCTCATCGGCGGGCGGGCTTTCTTCGGCCTGTCAGCCCTTGAGCACGGCCTGCACGGTGGCGGCCACGTTCTCGGGCGTGAAGCCGAAGTGCTTGAACAGCACGCCGGCCGGGGCCGACTCGCCGTAGCTGTCGATGCCCACCACGGCATCGACGCCGTACTTCCACCAGCCGCCGGTGCTGCCCATCTCCACCGCGATGCGCGGCAGGCCCTTGGGCAGCACGGACTTCTTGTACTTGACGTCCTGGCGGTCGAAGGTGGTGGTGCTGGGCATGGAGACCACGCGCACCGGGATCTTCTTCGCGGCCAGCATCTCCTGCGCGGCCATGGCCAACTGCACCTCGGAGCCGGTGGCGATGATCACGGCCTTGGCCTTCTTCTTCAGGCCCACGCGCGTGGGCTCGGCCAGCACGTAGGCGCCGCGGCTGATGTCGGCCAGCTCGTCCTTGGGCGCGTAGTTCAGGTTCTGGCGCGACAGCAGCAGCGCGGTGGGCTGCGTGCGGTTGCGCAGGGCGCAGGCCCAGGCGACCGTGGTCTCGGTGGTGTCGCCGGGGCGCCAGACGTCCAGGTTCGGGATCAGCCGCAGGCTGGCCGCATGCTCGATCGACTGGTGCGTCGGGCCGTCCTCGCCCAGGCCGATGGAGTCGTGCGTGAAGACGTGGATCACGCGCTGCTTCATCAGCGCCGCCATGCGGATGGCGTTGCGGCTGTAGTCGCTGAAGGTGAGGAAGGTGCCGCCGTAGGGAATGAAGCCACCGTGCAGCGCCACGCCGTTCATGATGGCGGCCATGCCGAACTCGCGCACGCCGTAGTTGATGTGGCGGCCGATGCGGCCGTCCTCGGTGCGCACCACGGTGCCGTCGGCGGCGAAGCGCAGGTCGGGCGTGGCGGCGGTCTTGGTCAGGTTGGAACCCGTGAGGTCGGCGCTGCCGCCGAGCAGCTCGGGCAGCTGGGCCGTCAGCGTTTCCAGCGCCAGCTGGCTGGCCTTGCGGCTGGCCACGGTCTCGGCCTTGGTGTGGGCGGCCAGCACGGCGTCGACCACCACCTGGTCGAAGGCGGCGGGCAGTTCGCCCTTCATGCGGCGCTCGAAGGCAGCGGCCAGGTCGGGGAAGGCCTGAGCGTAGGCGGCGAACTTCTCGTTCCAGGCGGTCTCGGCGGCCGCGCCCTTGGCCTTGGCGTCCCAGTCCTGGTAGACGGCCTCGGGCAGCTCGAAGGGGGCGTGTTCCCAGGCCAGGGCCGAGCGGGTCAGGCCGATCTCGTCGGCGCCCAGCGGCTCGCCGTGGGCCTTGGCGGTGCCGCCGCGGTTGGGGCTGCCCTTGCCGATCTGCGTCTTGCAGACCACCAGCGTCGGCTTGCTGCCTTCGCCGGCCTTGGCCTGGGCGATGGCGGCGGAGACGGCGGCGGCGTCGTGGCCGTCCACCGGGCCGATGACGTTCCAGCCGCAGGCCTCGAAGCGCTTGGGCGTGTCGTCGATGAACCAGGGCGCGACCTTGCCGTCGATGCTGATGCCGTTGTCGTCGTACAGGGCGATCAGCTTGCCGAGCTTCCAGGCGCCGGCCAGGGCCACGGCCTCGTGGCTGATGCCTTCCATCAGGCAGCCGTCGCCCAGGAAGACGTAGGTGTGGTGGTCCACGATGGCATGGCCGTCGCGGTTGAACTCGGCGGCCAGCAGCTTCTCGGCCAGCGCGAAGCCCACGGCATTGGTGATGCCCTGGCCCAGCGGGCCTGTGGTGGTTTCCACGCCGGGGGTGATGCCCACTTCGGGGTGGCCGGCGGTGCGGCTGTGCAGCTGGCGGAAGTTCTTGAGTTCCTCGATGGGAAGGTCGTAGCCCGTCAGGTGCAGCAGGGCATAGATCAGCATCGAGGCATGGCCGTTGGAGAGCACGAAGCGGTCGCGGTCGGCCCAGTGCGGGTTGGCCGGGTTGTGCTTGAGGTGCTCGCCCCACAGGGCCGCCGCCATGTCGGCCATGCCCATCGGGGCGCCGGGGTGCCCGGAGTTGGCTTGCTGAACGGCGTCCATCGCCAACGCGCGGATCGCGTTGGCCATCAGGGCTTGGTTGGCCATGAGTAAAGGCTTTCGGGGGAGGTGGGGGTGAGGGGAGCCCGCGATTTTAGCGAGGGGCCATGGCACGGCGGCCGGCTGCTAGAGTGCGCCCATGCACGGCCTGCACCTCACCGCCGACCTCCACGACTGCCAGTGCGATCCGCGCTGGATGACGGACGCCCCGCTGCTGCTCGCCGCCGTCACCCGCGCCGTGGCCGCCGCGGGCCTCACGCCGGTGGGCCAGCTCGCCCACCCCTTTGCCGCCACCCCCGCGGGGCCCGGCGGCGTGACCTGCGCCGTGCTGCTGGCCGAATCGCACCTGTGCCTGCACACCTGGCCGGAGCAGGGCAGCGTGGCGCTGGACGTGTACGTGTGCAACTTCAGCGCCGACCATTCCGCCGCCGCCCGCGCGCTGCATGCGGCGCTGGTCACGCTGTTCGTGCCCGGCCGCGTCACGCCCCACACCCTGCAGCGCGGCAGCATCGCCGCCCCGCCCGCATGACGACGCCCGCCATGGTGCTCGCGGCCGGCCGCGGCGAACGCATGCGGCCGCTGACCGACCAGTGCCCCAAGCCGCTGCTCACCGTGCAGGGCAAGCCGCTCATGCAGTGGCCCATGGAGGCCCTGGCCCGCGGCGGCTTCGGCCGGCTGGTGGTCAACACCGACTGGCTGGGCGAGCAGATCGCCGGGCGCTTCGGCCTCGCGCCGCAGTGGGCCGACGGCCTGGGCTCGCGCATCGCCTATTCGCACGAAGGCCTCGACTTCGGCGGCGCGCTGGAGACCGCCGGCGGCATCGCCCGCGCCCTGCCGCTGCTCGATGCCGACGTCTTCTGGTGCCTGGCGGGCGACGTCTTCGCGCCCGACTTCCGCTTCACGCAGCCGCTGGTGCAGGCCTTCGCCGACAGCGGCCGGCTGGCCCACCTTTGGCTGGTGCCCAACCCGGCGCACAACCTGCGCGGCGACTTCGGCATCGGCCCCGATGGCAGCGCGCTGAACCTGCCGGCGGGCGACCCGGCGCCGCGCTTCACCTTCTCCACCATCGGCCTCTACCGCCGCGAGCTTTTCGCGCCGCCGTACTGCGACATCCCCTTCGGCAACCCGGCCGGCGTGAAGGCCGCACTGGCGCCGCTGCTGCGGCGTGCCATGGACAATGGCCGCGTCAGTGCCCAGCTGCACACCGGCCGCTGGACCGACGTCGGCACCCCCGAGCGCCTCGCCCAACTCAACACGCCGCCATGAACGCCAGTCCTTCCATGAATGCCGAGATGTATGCCGAGCGCCGGGCCCGCCTGGCCGCCCAACTGGGTGCCGACGGCATCGCCCTCATCCCCACCGCGCCGGAGCGAGGCCGCAACCGCGACACCGACTTTCCCTACCGGCACGACAGCTACTTCTATTACCTGACCGGCTTCACCGAGCCCAATGCCTGGCTGGTGCTCGACGGCAGCGGCCGCAGCACGCTGTTCTGCCAGCCCAAGGACCTGGAGCGCGAGATCTGGGACGGCTATCGCCTCGGCCCCGAGGCCGCGCCCGGGAGCCTGGGCGTGGACGACGCGGTTTCGGTGGCCGAACTCGACAGCCGCCTGCCGCGCCTGCTGGAGAACCGCGCCACGGTCTGGTATCCCTTCGCCACCCATCCGGGCCTGGAAGGCCGCGTGGACGGCTGGCTGCAGAAGGTGCGTGCCCGCGTGCGCTTCGGTGCCCTGTGCCCCGAGCAGCAGCGCGACCTGTGCGGCCCGCTGGACGAGATGCGCCTGGTCAAGGACGCCTACGAGCAGGACGTCATGCGCCGCGCCAGCGAGATCAGCGCCCGCGCCCACATCCGTGCCATGCAACTGAGCGCCCGCATGCTGCGCGAGGGCCGGGACGTGCGCGAATACCACCTCGATGCCGAGCTGCTGCATGAATTCCGCCTGGGCGGCTCGCAGTTCCCGGCCTACGGCTCCATCGTGGCGGCCGGCGCCAATGCCTGCGTGCTGCACTACCGCGCCGACGTGGCGCCGGTGCGCGCCGGGGAGTTGGTGCTGATCGACGCCGGCTGCGAGCTCGACGGCTACGCCAGCGACATCACCCGCACCTTCCCGGCCGACGGCCGGTTCAGCGGGCCGCAGCGCGCGCTCTACGACCTGGTGCTCGCCAGCCAGCATGCCGCCGTGGCCGCCACCAAGGCCGGCAACCGCTTCAACGACCCGCACGAGGCCACGGTGCGCGTGCTGTCGCAGGGCCTGCTGGACCTGGGCCTGCTCGACGCCGACAAGGTGGGCCACGTGGACGACGTGATCGAGCAGCGTGCCTACTTCCGCTACTACATGCACCGCACCGGCCACTGGCTGGGCATGGACGTGCACGACTGCGGCAGCTACGTCGAGCCCACGCAGGTCGGCGAGATCAGCGAGCGGCGCGACCCGCTCTCGGGCGAGGTCATCAAGAACCGCCCCAGCCGCATCCTGCAGCCCGGCATGGTGCTGACCATCGAACCGGGCCTGTACGTGCGCGCCGCCGACGACGTGCCGGCGCCCTTCCACGACATCGGCATCCGCATCGAGGACGACGCCATCGTCACGGCCGAAGGCTGTGAGCTGATCACCCGCGGCGTGCCGGTGGACGGCGATGAGATCGAAGCGCTGATGCGCGGCTGATGGCGACGGCCGTGCACATCCGGCCCGCGCGGCCGGCCGACGGCGACGCCATCGTGGCGCTGATCCTGCCCATCCAGCAGCAGGAATTCGGCATTGCGGTCACGCGCGAAGGCCAGCCCGACCTGGCCGACATCGATGGCTTCTACCGCCGCGGTGCGGGCGACTTCTGGCTCGCCTGCGCGGGCGAGCGGGTCGTCGGCAGCATCGCGCTGCTGGACATCGGCCAGGGGCAGGCGGCGCTGCGGAAGATGTTCGTGGCGCGGGATTTCCGGGGGCGCGACCACGGCGTGGCGCAGCGTCTGCTCGATCATTTGGTGGCCGAGTCGGCGGCCCGCGGGCTGCGCGAGATCTTCCTCGGCACCACCGCACAGTTCCTCGCCGCGCACCGCTTCTACGAGAAGAACGGCTTCAGCCAGATCGACCGGGCGGACCTGCCCGCGGCCTTTCCGGTGATGGCGGTGGACAGTCGCTTCTACGTGCGGCGTCCGTCCGGCGGTGCGCCGGCCTGAGCGCCGCCGCAGCAACAGCAGCCCGGCCGATTCACAGGTTCTTCAGCGACATCCGCACCGACGCCTCGTGCTGCCGTGTCTTCACCAGCACGAGCAGTTCCGCGTCGTCCAGCAGA
Organism: Pseudacidovorax intermedius; assembly: GCF_001476815.1. Classification (GTDB taxonomy): domain Bacteria; phylum Pseudomonadota; class Gammaproteobacteria; order Burkholderiales; family Burkholderiaceae_C; genus Xenophilus; species Xenophilus intermedius_A. The sequence goes on from NZ_LDSL01000183.1 coordinate 12,974, forward strand.
TCCATCATCGCTTCGTAGGTAGCGGCTGGAACACAGTAGAAGATGGGCTTGCCGTGGTCGATCACCGCCACCGGCATGCCCGCGCCGCTGGCCACGACCTTGATGGGGTCGGCCTTCAGTTCGGAAATACTGGCGACGGCGTCCGCAAGAAGTGGGCGGGGCATGGGGCGGTTCCTGGCTTTCAGGTGCCGAAGCGCTGCGCCGAGTAGGGCGCCGGGTCCACCATCGTCGGCCCGCCATCGATCAGCTCGGCCAGCAGGCGGCCGGTGGCGGGGCCCAGGGTGAAGCCCTGGTGCGCATGGCCGAAGTTGAACCACAGGCCGGGGTGGTGCGGTGCGGCACCGATCACCGGCAGCATGTCGGCGGTGCAGGGCCGCGCGCCCAGCCAGGGCTGGGCTTCCACCGGCTCGGCCAGCGTCAGCAGCTCGCGCGCATGGCGCTCCGCCAGGCCCAGCTGGCGCGGCGTGGGCGCGGCGTCCTGGCGGGCGAATTCGGCGCCGGTGGTCAGCCGCAGGCCGAGGCGCATGGGCGCGATGACCAGGCCGCGGTCGGCATCGAAGAGCGGGCGCCGCGGCGTCTGTCCGGTGGCGTAGTGCCGGTGGTAACCGCGCTTGACGAACAGCGGCAGACGGTAGCCCAGCGGCTGCAGCAGCCGGTCGGCCCAGGGGCCCAGGGCCACCACGGCCTGTGCCGCTTCCACCGGGCCTTCGGCGGTCTGCACCGACCAGCCGCTGCCGGTCTGCCGCAGCGTCGCCGCGTCGCCCTGCAGCAGCCGCACGCCCAGGCGCTGCGCATGCGCGGCATAGCGGGCCACCAGTTCGCCGGGGTCGCTCACGGTCCACGGGTCCTGCCAGTGCACGGCGCCGGGCAGGCGCTGCCGCAGCGCCGGTTCGGCGGCGGCCAGGGCGTCGCCGTCGAGCACGGCGGCGCGCAGGCCATGGCTGCGGGCCAGGGCCTCGGCATCGCGGGCCGCGGCGTCCAGGGTGGCGTCGCTGCGCGCGAGCAGCAGGTAGCCGTCGCGGCGCACCAGGTCGCCGGCGCCGGTGGCCTCGATCAGCGGCGCATGCTCGCTCGTCGAATGGGCGATCAGCTGCGCATGGGCGGCGGCGATGGCCGGGTAGCGGTCGGGGGCGGAATTGCGCCAGTAGCGCGCCAGCCGGCCGGCCACTGTGGGCAGGGCGTCCAGGTGCCAGTTGACGTCGGCGCCCTGCTTGAGGGCCACGCGCGCCAGCTTGCCCAGGCTGCGCGGGAAGGCATAGGGCATGACCGCCTCGCGCTGGATGAAGCCGGCGTTGCCGTACGAGGTCTCCCGCCCCGGCGCGCTGCGGTCGACCAGCGTCACCGCGTGGCCGCGCTGCGCCAGGTGCAGCGCGGTGCAGGTGCCGACCATGCCGGCGCCCAGGACGAGGATCTCGCGGCCCATGCTCAGGCCTGCTTCTTCTTCTGCGCGACGACGGTCAGCTCCACCAGGGCGCCGGGCAGCATCAGGTCGGCGCGCACGGTGGTGCGCACCGGCCGGGGCTCGGCGAAGGCGGCGGCGTAGACGCGGTTGAAGGCGGCGAAGTCGGCCGCATCGACCAGGTGGACGGTGACGCTCACCACGTCGGCCAGCCCGAGGCCTTCGCCGGCCAGCGTGGCGGCGATGCGTTCCAGGCACAGGCGGGTCTGCGCCTCGATGCCGGCCGGCACGCTGCCGTCGGCGGCGATGCCCATGTCGCCGGAAAGGAAGACGAGCGGGCCGACGGTGCGGACCTTGGAAAAGGGAAGGGCGGCGGTCTGGGTCATGAGGCGGCACCGGCGCCGGGCGCCGGAGGTGGAGAACGGAAAGAGGCAGGGCGCCGTGCAGCGCCGGAGGCGATTATTCAGCCGGCTGCGTTGCCGGCCAATGTGCGCCCCGCAAGACCGCATTGCCGCAGACGCAAGGCAGCGGCGGCCGGGCATCATGTCAGTTATCCATAGCACTGTCGCGCCACCCGCAGGGCATGAAACCGGCGCCGCTTTTCTGATCGAAGGGCCGCGGCGCAGGCCATGCCAGTGCACCCGCGGAACGGGCTTGGCCCGGCCGCAGGGTGCGCCCCTTGAGGGGGATGGGACTTCCACACGCAGTGAGGAAGTCCAAACGGGGTGGTTTCATCTCAGTGTTGTGCGCAGGTGCTCGAGGAAGGCGCGCGCCGCGTCCGGCAGGTGGCGGCCGGCCATGGCCTGCACCTCGAAATGGCGTTCGTTCATCTCGCGGTCGCGCAGGGGGATGGCCACCACGGTGCGGTTGCGCAGCTGCTGGCGCAGCGCCAGCTCGCCGCAGAAGGTGACGGCCTGGGTGTGGGTCACGTACTGGATGAGTGGATAGAGGTGGTCGCTGGTGATCACCGACTGCAGGACCAGGCCCTGGCGGCTGCTGCTGATGTCCAGCAACTGCCGCAGCGTCGAGGTGCCGGCCGGCAGCGCCAGCGGCCAGGCCAGCAGCTGGGCCAGCGACAGCTGCCGCCGATCGGCCAGCGGATGGTCGGGCGCCACCACCGCCATCACCGGCGACGGATGGCGAAACGCCACCTGCAGGCCGCTTTCCGAGCTGAGGCTCACCGTCACGCCCAGGTCCACCAACCCCTCGCGCACGCGGCGCGCCACCTCGCGCTGCACCGCCATGTCCAGCTGGAAGCGGATGCCGGGGCAGCGGGCCTGGAAGTCGGCCACCACGGCGGGCAGGAATTCGTAGGCGAAGCCCTCGGTGGCGACGAGGCGCACCTCGCCCTGGCGCAGGCCGCGCAGGGCCAGGATGTCGTCGGTCACGCGCTCGATGTCCAGCCAGGCGCGGCGGGCGTGGGCGGCCAGCAGCTCGCCGGCGGAATTGAGCGTCATGCCGCGGGCGCGGCGCTCGAAGAGCAGGGTGTCCAGCTCGCGCTCCAGCCGGCCGATCTGCCGGCTGACGGCCGAGGGCGCCACCTCCAGCCGGGCGGCGGCCTCGGTGACCGAGCCGGCGCGCGCCACCTCCAGGAAGTAGCGCAGCGCCACTTCCTGCAGCACGCGCTGGTTGGGATCGCGCCGCGCGGACTTGGGCGCGGGGGCAGAAGACGGGGTGGGAGAGGCCATCGGGCGCATCGCCTGCGCATTGCCGAATCGGCAATGAAGCGTTAAGAGCATTGTGCTTGCTGCACGGGAGGCGTGTTTCTAGCATGGGCCCATCCCTTTCGGAAAGGCCTGCGCCATGACCTCTTTCGCGTCCGTCTCCGCTTCCCGCCCCGCCCGGGTGTCCCGCCGCGCCGCCGTCTGCGGCCTGCTCGCCTTCGCCGCCGCCGGCGCCGGCATGCAGCCCGCCGCCGCGCAGACGGACTATCCCAGTCGACCGGTAACGCTGGTGATTCCCTTCCCGCCGGGCGGCAGCGCCGACGTCATCGGCCGGCTGATGGGCCAGCGCCTGTCGACCGCGCTCGGCCAGCCGGTGGTGGTGGACAACCGGCCCGGCGCCGGCACGGCCATCGCCGCCGGCTACGTCGCCAAGTCGCCGGCGGACGGCTACACGCTGCTGCTGGGGTCGCCGTCGACCTTCACGGCCAACCCCGCCATCCGCAGCAATCTGCCCTACGACCCCATCAAGAGCTTCGACCCCATCGCCATCGTGGCGCGCATTCCGCTGGTGCTGCTGGCCAACAAGGACGTGCCGGTCAACACGGTGAAGGAATTCGTGGCGGCCGTGAAGGCGGCGCCCGACAAGTATTCGTACGCCTCCTTCGGCGCCGGCACCACCTCGCACTTCGCGGGCGAGATCATCCTGGGCGCCGTCGGCGCCAAGCTGCTGCACGTGCCCTACAAGGGCAGCGCGCCGGCCATGACCGACCTGATCGGCGGCCAGGTGCCCTTCTCGGTGGACACCGTCACCGCGGCCATTCCGCAGCTCAAGGGCGGCAAGGTCAAGGCCATCGCCGTGACCACGGCGCGGCGCTCGTCGCAGCTGCCGACTGTGCCGACCTTCGCCGAGGCGGGCTATCCGGACGTGGACGTCGACACCTGGATCATGCTGGTCGCGCCCAAGGGCACGCCGGCGCCGGTGCGCGAGCGGCTGGAAAAGGCCGTCGCGCAGATCGTGGCAGCGCCCGACGCCAAGGCCGCCCTCGCGGCGCAGGGCGCCGAGCCGGCCTTCGCGGGCCAAGCCGCATCGGCCAAGCAGATCGAGAACGAACTGCCGCTGATGCGCGCGGTGGCCCAGCGCGCCAACATCCGGGCGGACTGATGGCCCAGCTCGTCGAACTCTCCGCCGTCGAACAGCGCCGCCTGATCGGCGCCCGCCAGCTCTCGCCCGTCGAACTGCTGGAGGCCTGCATCGCGCGCATCGAGCAGGTCAATCCCTTCGTCAACGCCGTCACGGCCACCTGCTTCGAGCGCGCACGCGGCGAGGCCCGCGCCGCCGAGCAGGCGGTGATGCGCGGCGAGCCGCTCGGCCTGCTGCACGGCCTGCCGCTGGGCGTGAAGGACCTGGAGCCCACGGCCGGCCTGCTGTCCACCTCGGGCACGCCCAGCCTGCGCAACCACGTGCCGGCGCAGGACATCGAGCTGGTGCGCCGCCTGCGCGCTGCGGGCGCCATCGTGGCCGGCAAGACCAACGTGCCCGAGCTGGGCGCCGGCGCCAACAGCCGCAACCCGGTGTGGGGCGCCACGGGCAATCCCTTCGATCCCAACCTCAATGCCGGCGGTTCCTCCGGCGGTTCGGCCGCGGCGCTGGCGCTGGACATGCTGCCGGTGTGCACCGGCTCGGACACCGGCGGCTCGCTGCGCATCCCCGCCGCCAAGTGCGGTGTGGTGGGCCTGCGGCCCTCGCCCGGCGTGGTGCCCAGCGTGCGCAAGCCGCTGGGCTTCTCGCCGATCTCGGTGGTCGGGCCCATGGGCCGCAGCGTGGCCGATGCCTGCCTGCAACTGGCCGCCACGGCCGGACCGCATGCCGGCGATCCGCTCAGCCATCCGCTCGATGCCATGGCCTTCCTCGCGCCGCGCACCGCCGACCTGTCGCGCCTGCGCGTGGCGTACACCGAGGACTTCGGCTGCTGCGACGTCGACCCCGTGGTGCGCCGCGCCTTCCGCGAGAAGATGGCCGCCATGCGCCCGCTGTTCGCCGCCTGCGACGAGGTGCGCTTCGACCTGGGCGAGGTGCACCGCTGCTTCGACGTGCTGCGCGCCGAGGCCTTCGTGGCCGGCATGCGCGAGGCCTACGAGCGCGACCCCGAAAGCCTGGGCCCCAACCCGCGCGCCAACTACGAGATGGGCACGCGCATGAGCCTGCTCGACGCCGCCTGGGCGCAGACCGAGCAGACGCGCATCATCGGCCGCTTCCAGCAGGTGTTCGCGGGCTACGACCTGGTGCTGTCGCCCACCACGCCGGTCTCGCCCTTCCCGTGGACGCTGCCGTATGCCGCCGAGGTGGACGGCCGCGCGCAGGAGAACTACTACCGCTGGCTGGCGCTGACCTACGTGGTCACGCTGACCACGCATCCGTCCATCAGCCTGCCTTGCGGCACCGACGAGCGCGGCATGCCCTTCGGCCTGCAGGTGACCGGCGCCTTCCGCGGCGACCTGCCGCTGCTGTCGGCCTCGCTGGCGATGGAGCAGGCCTTCGCCGCCTCGCCCGTGCTGGCGCGGCCGCGGCCGGACATCGCGAAGCTGCGGCACGCCGAACCGGCGCTGACCAGCATCGTCACGGCCGCGCCGGACGATCCGCGGGCCAGCCGGCCGACCGAGGCGGGCGCGGCCTCGGTCGTCTGACCGCCTGAGTGCGCCGCGCGGTCTTCAGTCGAAGGCCCCCGCCGGCGCATCGGCCGCCACGGCCTCCATGTGCCGCGCGATGGCGCCGGGCGTCGTGAACCACACGCGGCCCTCGTCGCGCGCGCGGGCCAGGTGACCCAGCACCTCGCGCAGGTGCCGCAGCCGGTAGGGCTGGCCCACGATGTAGGGATGCAGCGCCAGGCCCATCACCAATGGCTGGGCCTGCGACTGGGTGAGCATCTCCTCGAAGTTGTCCACCACCATGTCGCAGAAGGCGCGCGAGTCCATCTGCCGCGCCACGATCATCGGAATGTCGTTGAGCTCCTGCGGATAGGGCACGGCCCACAGGCGCCCGCCGCCGCGGGTGCGCATGCGCATCGGCTGGTCGTCGTGGCACCAGTTGAGCGTGTACGTGTAGCCGGTCTCGGCCAGCAGGTCGGGCGTGAGGCGGCTCTCGGAGATCCAGGGCGACAGCCAGCCGGCGGGTGCCTGGCCGCTCTCGCGTTCGATGCGGTCGCGGCAGCGCTGCAGCAGGGCGCGTTCTTCCTCCTCCGACAGCTGGCCCTGGCGCTCGGCATTGCTGTGGCCGTGGCCGATCAGCTCGTCGCCGCGGGCGGCGAAGGCCTGCACGAGTTCGGGGCAGTGGTCGTACAGCGCGGTGTTGACCAGCGTGCCGGTGGGCAGCCCCAGCTGGTCGAAGAGCTGCAGGCAGCGCCAGGCACCGACGCGGTTGCCGTACTCGCGCCAGCCATGGTTGAGCACGTCCGGATGCGGCGAGGCCGGGCCGATGCAGGCACCCAGGCCGTCGCCGAAGGCGAAGTGCTCGATGTTGAAGCCCAGGTACACCGCCAGCCGCGCGCCATTGGGCCAGGCGTAGTCGTGGCGGCGGGTGATCGGCCGGTAGTCGAAGCGGTCGTGCCCGGGCAGGCGCTCGGGCCAGCGGGTGCGGGCGGGGTCGTGCGGGGCGCTCATCGGACGCGGTTCAGAGCGTGGCCAGGCCGGCGCGCACCAGCAGCCATTCGGCGCTGTCGTTCCACACGTCCATCTGCACGATGAGGCCGCGGCGCACCACGTAGCGGTCCACGTAGCGGTTGTCCTCGAAGGGCGTGCCGTCGGGC
>NZ_LDSL01000184.1 GCF_001476815.1 Pseudacidovorax intermedius
CCGTTCACTGAAAGCGTGGGTGTTGCACTTCAGGTTTGAATCCGCCGATTGTTTTGCAAGCAAATTCGGCCAAAGTAACAACATGGAGGTCCTTGAAATGATCATCTGCATCAACCGTCTCAAACAGTTCGGCATCTTCAGCGACTTCGATGGAAAAAAAATCCAGAAGTTTGGCCGCTACAACCTTGTCTATGGCTGGAATGGAACCGGCAAGTCAACCCTATCAAACTTATTCTCCTGCTTTGAACTTCGTTCGGTGGTTCCTCGCTTTAATGCATGCCAGTTTTCAGTCACTTTGGAGGACGGCTCAACGATCACGGAAGCGACTCTTCCTTCATCACAATTGAATATTCATGTTTTTAATCAACGTTTCGTGCAGGAGAACATTGATTGGGACAAATCTGTAAAAAGCATCCTCCTCATTGCGAAAGAGAAGATTGTTGACTTACAGAGGCTGGAGAAGCTGAAAGGCGAGCTTCAGTCGAAAAAGAAGGCTCACGACAACAAGCTAGGCGACATTAAAAAGCAGCGTGAGGCATTGGAGAAATTTCTGAGCAATGCTGCCAAAAAAATGAAGCTAGGACTTCAGGCCATTGATACGAGCGACAGCTATTACTTGAATTACGACCGCCGTAAGCTCGCTAATTTCATTCAGAGTAACGGCGAAGCGATTGTTAGGGCTGAGTCGGTTCTTCCAGATGAGAAGGTTATCGACCTTACGAATGCCGCCAAACCAGATCAGCTTCCAAGCATTAATTTCGCCTCAACGCCCATTGAGCCGGATTACTTTAAGAAGGCGGCGGGTCGCATCAGGGACTTGATTGGGACTACAGCAGTCAATCAAGCTATCCAACGGCTGACTGATAACCCGGATATCCGCGACTGGGTTCAAACCGGCTTGGAAATCCATAAACACCATAATTCGCAATCCTGCGAGTTCTGCGGCTCTACGTTCACCCAGCTTCGTGCCGAGGCACTTGCCGCTCACTTCAGCAAAGAGTTCACGGACTTTCAAAACCGGCTGCAGAACGCCGCGACTTGGATTGAGTCTCAGGGCGCTCCAACCAATCAGTTACCCACAGCGACAGAGTTTTATAAAGAGCTATTCGCTGATGCAGAGAAGCTTCAAAATGAATACACGTCTGCTGCGGAGCAGATCAACCGGCAAATAGAAGGATGGCGGGAAGCTCTCAAAGCAAAAATTACGGACCCTGCAAAAACAGACATTTCGATTTCGGATATCGTTGAAGAGGATGTGACGAACTTCAATGAGATCCTGAAGTCGATCGTTGCGTTGGTTGGCAGGCACAACAATAAAACTTCAAACTTCAAATCTGAGACATCCAAAAGCAAGGTGGCACTGGAACTTCACTTTGCCGCGGCTGAGGTGCAAGAATTTGACTATGCCGGAAGCGATCAGAAATGCAACGACCTTGAGGCTGAAGCAAAGGATGATTTAAAAGAAATCGAAAAACTCGGTCAAGAGGTCGCGGCGATAGAAGCACTGCTCTCCAATGAGACGGTTGGGGCGAAGGAGTTCAATGATATCTTGCATCGCTTCATCGGCCGATCTGAGCTTTGCTTGAGCTTCAATCAGAAGAAGAAGGGCTATGAAATCATCAGAAACGGGGTGGGTGAGCATGATGGGAATTTAAGCGAAGGTGAGAAGACGGCGATTGCATTTGTCTATTTCATCACGAAGCTCAAGGAAAACGGAAATAACATCAAAGACACGATTGTCGTAGTTGATGATCCGGTCTCAAGTTTTGATTCAAATCACCTGTTTCATGCCTATTCATTCCTGAGAACTCAATGCACTGAAGCCAAACAACTTTTTGTACTGACTCACAACTTCACGTACTTCAAGCTAGTGAGAGACTGGTTCACGGGAACAAATAGGAACAGAGTCGCCAAAGGCAAGGCCGAGAATTGCTTCTTTTATCGCTTGGATGCACCACCTGGCTCCCCCCGGCACTCCCTACTCGTGGACGCCGACGACTCTCTGAGGAATTACGGTTCAGAATACCACTATATTTTCAAGAAGCTCTATGAATACAGAGCACATACAACTCTCAACCGGGACGAAGCATTCTTGACGGCGAACCTCGCACGCAAACTCGTTGAATCGTTCTTTACTTTCAAATATCCAAAGCGGAGAAGCGATATCAGTCAATTGATGGATGTTGGCCTGAAGGACTGCACCATCACGACACCGGAGCTCAAGGAGAAGATCTACCGTTTTATCAATAAGTATTCACATAGCGATGTAATTGAAATAACCGAGGAGTCGGTAGAAAATTTGGCGGGAGAAAGTCATAGTGTCATCGGGCACATCTTTCAGTGGCTGGAAGAAGTGGATAAGAAACATTACGAAGAGATGATCCAGGTTGCGACTACGTGACCGCCAGGCCCACGAGGGCCGGAGTTGTGCCAACAGGCGCAGCAAAACCCCCTGGGCTAGATCAGCCCACGCTCGGCAAATGATGCCGTTGCGGTTTCAGCCATGATGACGTACTCCACACGCCAACGTCCACCAGCGCCCACGCCCGCTTGAACTGCTGGGTCAGTGCCTAGTCGGCACAGCTCGGCTCCGCTCGGATGGTTGTGGCTGACTATGACCCCGGCCGCATTGAATCTGAATCGCAGCGCCTGCTTGACCAACTCGCGCGGCGGGCACCACGGTGTCCCAGAGTTCGACGGCCTGCGCCTGGGGCTTGCGGCATCGACGGCGGGCTTGGTGAGTTTGATTCTTGCCATGATGACTCCCCGGAAACCCCGGTTTCCAAGAGGCACATGGGGGCCACGCGACCGGACGCGGGGTCAAGTTTCGGAAAGCACCGACATATGATGGACGCGCCTAAGTCCTGATAGACCTGCTGTAGGGGGCTTGGGCGCAATACAGCGACATACCGGGCCGGAGTCATCGTCAAACAAAAACGGCGCTCGCGGCGCCGTTTTTCTTTGACGTCAAAGCGCTCAGCCCGCCGCCTTCACCTTCAGTCGCCAAGCATGCAGCAGCGGCTCCGTGTAGCCGCTCGGCTGCTCCACGCCCTTGAACACCAGGTCCTGCGCCGCCTTGTAGGCGAAGGAGGTGTCGAAGTGGCCGGCCATCGGCTTGTAGAGCGGGTCACCGGCGTTCTGCTGGTCCACCACCGCCGCCATGCGCTCGAAGGTGGCATTGACCTGTTCCTTCGTCACCACGCCGTGCAGCAGCCAGTTGGCGATGTGCTGGCTGCTGATGCGCAGCGTGGCGCGGTCTTCCATCAGGCCGACGTCGTGGATGTCGGGCACCTTGGAGCAGCCGACGCCCTGGTCGATCCAGCGCACCACGTAGCCCAGGATGCCCTGCACGTTGTTGTCCAGCTCCTGCTGCTTCTCGGCGTCGCTCCAGTTGGGCGTCGCGGTGATCGGCACCTGCAGCAGGTCGTTCAGGATGGCGTCGCGCTCGGCCTCGGCGTCGATCTTCTCCAGCTCCTTCTGCACCTCGGCCACGCTGACCTGGTGGTAGTGCAGCGCATGCAGCGTGGCGGCGGTGGGCGAGGGCACCCAGGCGGTGTTGGCGCCGGCCTTCGGGTGGGCGATCTTCTGCTTGAGCATGTCGGCCATCAGGTCGGGCATCGCCCACATGCCCTTGCCGATCTGCGCCTTGCCGCGCAGGCCGCAGTTCAGGCCGGTGAGCACGTTGTTGCGTTCGTAGGCGGCGATCCACTTCGTGCCCTTGATGTCGCCCTTGCGCAGCATCGGGCCGCCCTGCATGGCGGTGTGCATCTCGTCGCCGGTGCGGTCCAGGAAGCCGGTGTTGATGAAGGCCACGCGCGCCGGTGCCGCGGCGATGCAGGCCTGCAGGTTGACGCTGGTGCGGCGCTCCTCGTCCATGATGCCCAGCTTGACGGTGTTGGGCGGCAGGCCCAGCAGCTGCTCGACGCGGCCGAACAATTCGTTGGCGAAGGCCACTTCGGCCGGGCCGTGCATCTTGGGCTTGACGATGTAGATGCTGCCGGTGCGCGAGTTGCGGATGCCGTTCTGGCCCTTGCCCCGCAGGTCGACCATGGCGATGGCGGTGGTGACGACCGCGTCCATGATGCCCTCGGGAATTTCCTTTCCTTCACCCCACAGGATGGCCGGATTGGTCATGAGGTGGCCCACGTTGCGCACGAACATGAGCGAGCGGCCATGCAGCGTGACCTGGCCTTGGCCGTCGGGCGCGGTGTAGACGCGGTCGGGGTTCAGGCGGCGGGTGAAGGTCTTGCCGCCCTTGGCCACCTCCTCGGTCAGCGTGCCCTGCTGGATGCCGAGCCAGTTGCCGTAGGCCAGCACCTTGTCCTCGGCATCGACCACGGCCACGGAATCTTCCAGGTCGAGGATGGTGGACAGGGCCGATTCGAGCACCACGTCGGCCACGCCGGCCGGGTCGGTCTGGCCGATGGGCGTGCTGCGGTCGATCTGGATGTCGAGGTGGATGCCGTTGTGCTTCAGCAGCACCGACGACGGGCTGGCCGCATCGCCCTGGTAGCCGACGAAGGCCGAGGGGTCCTTCAGGCGCGTGCTGCTGCTGTGCAGCGCGATGACCAGCTCGCCGTCCTTCACGCTGTAGCCCGTGGCGTCCTTGTGCGAGCCGTTGACCAGCGGCGCGGCCTGGTCGAGCACCTCGCGGGCGAAGGCGATCACCTTGGCACCGCGCACCGGGTTGTAGCCCTTGCCCTTCTCTGCGCCGTCGGTCTCGGGGATGGCGTCGGTGCCGTACAGCGCGTCATACAGCGAGCCCCAGCGCGCGTTGGCGGCATTGAGCGCGTAGCGGGCGTTGAGGATCGGCACCACCAGCTGCGGACCGGCCTGCAGGGCCAGTTCGGCATCGACGTTGGCCGTGGTGGCTTTCGTGCCCTTGGGCTGCGGCAGCAGGTAGCCGATCTTTTCCAGGTGGGCGCGGTAGGCCGGCATGTCGGCGATGGGGCCGGGATGGGCCTTGTGCCAGGCATCCATCTCGCTCTGGAGCCGGTCGCGTTCGGCCAGGAGCGCGGCGTTCTTCGGTGCGAGGTCGTGGACGATGGCGTCGAAGCCTGGCCAGAAGGCTTCGCTCGCGAGGCCCGCCGCGGGCAGCACGCGGTCTTCGATGAAGCGGTACAGCTCGGTGGCCACCTGGAGGCGCTGGGTCGTGGTGCGTTCGGTCATGCGTGTTCTCGGCGTGCGGCAGGGCCGCGAAAGGGTTGCACGGGGTGGGCACGCGGCGCAAGCCCGCGAGCGGGCGGCCGACGTTCGAACCACACTGTATTGGAGACGGGGCCGCAGATTAATCCCCGCACGGGGCGTTGATTCGTGACATAAATAGAGGTAATGGCGGCGCCGATGCCGAAAGACCGGCGCTTCCGCCGCGCGAATCGGATCGCAGCGCCGCCGCGACAGGGCGGGACAGAGGCTCAGGACCCGGCCGTCGCCAGGCTGGCGTCGATCCAGCCGGCGATCTCGTCGGCCGTGGCCGGCGCGGGCGTGAAAAGCAGCCGGAAGAGCAGCGGCGCGACCAGCATGTCCATCACGCGGTCGACCGGAGGCGTGGCCTCGCCCCGGGTCCGCGCCCGGTCGAGCAGCACGCCGATCTGCAGCGCGACGAAGCCGGCGCAGCGGCAGGAGGGGCGATCGTCCGGGGATTGGGCGGACAGCACATCGCGCAGCATCCCCTGGCCCGGCTGCGAAGACATCTCTTCGTTGTACTGCTCGGCCCAGGCCAGCAGGTCGCCGCGCAGCGAGCCTGTGTCGGCCGGTTCGCCCTCGGGCCGCATGCGCTCGACGGACACGTCCGCGAGCAGTTCGGCCAGGTCGCCCCAGCGCCGGTAGATGGTGGAGGGGGTGACGCCCGCGCGCGTGGCGATCATGGGCACGGTCAGCGCCTCGCGGCCGAGTTCGGCGGTGAGTTCGCGCGCGGCACGGTGCACTGCCTCCTGGACGCGCGCACTGCGCCCGCCAGGACGGGGCGCGGTACGGGTGCCGACGGTGGAAAAGACCATGACGTCGATATTAACGCAAAGAATTTGCGTTAGAGGGCGTCGAGGCGCACAATCCACAAACGCAAAAAATTTGCGTTAAAGGAGTTTCCGATGTCCACACCCGCTCTTGAAGCGCCCGTCGACGCCACGCCGCGACGGCTGCCGCCGCGCGCGGCCTTCGCGCTGGTCGTGGCCCTGGTGATGACCTTTCTGGCTGCCTCCAGCGCGCCGTCGCCCTTGTACGCGCTGTACCGCGAAGCCTGGGGCTTCTCGGCGCTGGTGCTGACCGTGATCTTCTCGAGCTATGCATTCGCGCTGCTGGCGGCGCTGCTCGTCTTCGGCGCGCTGTCCGACCATCTGGGCCGGCGCACCGTGATCCTGGCCGCGCTGGTGCTGGAGGTCGGCGCCATCGTGCTGTTCTGGCAGGCGGATTCGGTGGGCTGGTTGATCGCCGCGCGGGTGCTGCAGGGCGTCGCCACCGGCATGGCCACGAGCGTCATGAGCGCGACCCTGCTCGACCTCGATCCGGCGCGTGGTGCCCTGTTCAACGGCCTGTCGCCCATGATCGGCATGGCCGTGGGTGCGCTGGGCGCCAGTGCGCTGGTCCAGTTCGCTCCGCAGCCCATGCACCTGGTCTACGAAGTTCTCCTCGGTGCGTTGCTGCTCCAGGCGGTCCTGGCCCTGGGCCTGCCCGAGACCGTGACGCCGCGGCCGGGCGCCTGGGCGTCGATGGTGCCGCGCGCGCACGTGCCCGCGGCCGCCCGTGCGCTGGTCCTGCGGCTCTTGCCGCTCAACACCGCAGGATGGGCCCTGGGCGGCTTCTACCTGTCGCTGGGACCGACCCTGGCGCGGCTGGTGACGGGCCGGGCCACGCCGCTGGCCGGTGGCTTGCTCATCGCCACGCTGGTGCTGACGGGCGCCGCAGCCATCTGCGTGGTGCGCCAGCGGCCGGCCCGGCGCGTCCTGCGTACCAGTGCCGCGCTGCTGGCCGCGGGCCTGGCGATCACGCTGCTCGGCGTTCACCTGCAGCAGGCGCTGCTCTTCTTCGGCGGCACCGTCGTGGCGGGCGCAGGCTTCGGCGCCAGCTTCAATGCCGCCGTGCGCAGCCTGGTGCCGGTGGCGACGCCCCATGAACGTGCCGGCCTCATGTCCAGCTTCTTCGTGCTGAGCTACCTGGCCTTCAGCGTGCCGGCCATCCTGGCAGGGCTGGCCGTGGGGGCGTTTGGCCTGCATCACACCGCCCTGGGCTACGGCGGGGTGCTGGGGGCATTGGCCGTGCTGGCCTGGGTGACGGCGCGCGAGCGGACCTGAACACCGCCCCGGCGCAGCACCGGCCCCGCGTCGGCCCGCCCCTGCTTCCGGCGGTGCCCGCCGATAAACTCGTCGATTTTTCCGAGGGCGCACCCTGCAGCCGAACGGATTCAGGACCGCATGACCGACGCCAGCCCCCCACCCTTGCCCTATGCCGGCATCCGCGTCGTCGAGTTCACCCACATGGTCATGGGTCCCACCTGCGGCCTGCTGCTGGGCGACCTGGGGGCCGAGGTCATCAAGGTGGAGCCGGTGGCCGGCGACGACACCCGCCGGTTGCTCGGCGCCGGCGCCGGCTTCTACCCGGCCTTCAACCGCAACAAGAAGAGCGTGGCGCTGGACCTGAAGACGCCCGAGGGCCTGGCGGCCGCGCGGCGGCTGGTGGCCACCGCCGACGTCGTGAGCGAGAACTTCCGTCCCGGCACCATGAAGAAGCTGGGCCTGGACTACGAGACGCTGCGCCGCGACAACCCGCGCCTGATCTACGTGAGCCACAAGGGCTTCCTGCCCGGTCCCTACGAGAACCGCACGGCCCTGGACGAGACGGTGCAGATGATGGGCGGCCTGGCCTACATGACCGGCCGGCCCGGCGATCCGCTGCGCGCGGGCAGCAGCGTCAACGACATCATGGGCGGCCTGTTCGGCGCCATCGGCGCCATGGCCGCGCTGCGCCGGCGCGAGCAGACGGGCGAGGGCGGCGAGGTGCAGTCGGCCCTGTTCGAGAACAACATCTTCCTGGTTGCGCAGCACATGCTGCAGTACGCCGCCACGGGCGTCGCGGCCGATCCGATGCCGGCGCGCATTTCCTCCTGGGGCATCTACGACGTATTCACCGTCAGGGACGGCCAGCAGATCTTCCTGGCCGTGGTGAGCGACAAGCAGTGGCCGGTCTTCTGCCGCGCCTGCGGGCTCGAAGACCTGCTGGCCGACCCGCGCCTGGCCACCAACAACGACCGGGTGCGCGCCCGCGACTGGATGATGCCGCTGCTGCGCGAGCGCCTGGCCGGCCGCAGCGCCGCGGAACTGGCCGAGGTCTTCGAGCGGCACGCGTTGCCCTTCGCGCCCATCGCCCGGCCACACGAGCTCTTCGACGATCCGCACCTGGTGGCCAGTGGCGGCCTGGCGCCGGTGCGCATGAACGACGGCCACATGGCCCAGGTGCCGCTGCTGCCGCTCACGCTCGACGGCGTGCGCCCGCCGCTGCGCCTGCAGCCGCCGGCCATCGGCGAACACACGCGCGAACTGCTGCGCGCCGCGGGCTATGCCGAGGCGCAGATCGAGGCCATGCTGGCCGCCGGCGCCGCAGCCGCCAGCTGAGGCCCGGACGCCAGAGGCCCGCCATGGACCGCCTCAAGCAGATGGAGACCTTCGTGGCCGTCGCCACGCGCGGCAGCCTCACGGCCGCGGCCAGGGCGGAAGGCGTGGCCGCCGCCATCATCGGCCGGCGGCTCGATGCGCTGGAGGAGCGCCTGGGCGTCAAGCTGCTGCTGCGCACCACCCGGCGCCTCACGCTCACGCACGAAGGCAGCGCCTTCCTGGAGGACTGCCAGCGCCTGCTGGCCGAGGTGGCCAATGCCGAGGCCAGCGTGAGCGCCGGCGGCGTCAAGGCCAGTGGCCATCTGCGGGTGACGGCACCGGCCGGCTTCGGCCGCCGCCACGTGGCCCCGCTGGTGCCGCGCTTCCGCGAGCTGCATCCGGAGGTGACGGTGTCGCTCAACCTCAGCGACCGGGTCATCGACCTCGCGGGCGAGCATTTCGACTGCGCGGTGCGCGTGGGCGACCTGCCCGACTCGTCGCTGGTCAGCATGCGGCTGGGCGACAACCGCCGCCGCTGCGTCGCCACGCCGGCCTACCTGCGCCGCCACGGCGTGCCGCGGCATCCGTCGGACCTGGCGCGCTTCGACTGCCTCACGCTCAGCAGCGACGCCTCGCAGACGCGGGGCTGGGCCTTCCGGATTCCGCGACAGGATGGCGAGGGCACGGAGCTGATCCACCTCAAGCCCTCCGGCCCGCTGGACTGCACCGACGGCCAGGTGCTGCACGACTGGTGCCTGGCCGGCTTGGGCATTGCCTGGCGCAGCACCTGGGAGGTGGAGGCGGAGATCGACGCCGGCTTGCTGGCGCCGGTGCTGGATGACTATGCGGCCCCGCCCAACGGCATCTATGCCGTGTTTCCGGAGCGTCGCCACCTGCCGCTGCGTGTGCGGCTGTGGCTGGACTTCCTCAAGGCGCAGTACGGGCGCGCCGAGTACTGGGGCCGGGCGGGCTGAGGCCTGCCCTCACCGCGCCGTGGCCTATTTTTGCTTCTGGTAGATGTCGTGCGCCACCTGCCCGCGGTCGGTGTCCTTGCGGCCGCTTTCCAGGTCGTCCAGGGCGCGCTTGCCGCGCTCGGTGGGCTGCCCGTCGCGGGCTTCCTGGCTGTCGGCGGACTGGTCGCGCTCGTGCGGCATGCGCGGCGCGTGGCCATGGCTCTGCTTGGTGCGCGTCTGGCCCTCGCCGGCGGGGTCGGGTTTCTCGGAAGGGGCGTTGCTCATGCCTCTCATCTTCCCGTGCGCTGCGGTCCTCGGCCGGTAGGACGCACCGGGCAGGCGCTGTAGGCCGGCCTTCAGTGCCCGCCGCCGTGGGCACTCAGTCGCGCAGCGGGCCGCCCAGTTGCTGCACCTGGGCCCGGTATTCCCGCTCCACGCGGTCGATCCGTCCCCGGCGGGCGCTTTCGTTCACCCACTGCGCCACCTGGGCCCGGCGCAGCGCCAGGTCGCGCTGCATGCGCGCGGCCTCCAGCAGCGCGCGGTCGTCGGCCGGCTCGAAGCCCAGCTCGGTCTGCAGGCTGCGCAGCACGATGCGGTCGGTCTCGGCGCCGGGTGCCCGGCCGTAGTCCAGGAACACGTCGCGCAGCACCGCCTGCAGCCCGGCGGGCAGGGCGCGCCGCACCAGCATCTGCGCGGGCGGCGTGGGCAGCGAGGTCCACAGCACCTGCAAGCGCGCCGCCTCGGCCGGGAACAGCGCGCGGAAGCGCTCGAAATCGGTGCTGTTGGAGGTGGCCACGTCCGCATCGCCGTTGGCCACGGCCAGGGCGTTGTCCTGGTGGTTGCCCACCGTCTCGGCCTTGAAGGCGCTTTCGATGTCGATGCCGTGCGGCAGGAAGAGCTCGGACTGCGGCACGATGAAGCCCGAGACCGAGCGCCGGTCGCCGCGCGCGATGTGCCAGCGCTGCGGCGCGCGCAGCACGGCGTCCAGGTTGGCCGGCCCGCCGGCCGTGCGGGCGAGCAGCAGGGCGCGGTGTTCCACCAGCCGCGGGTCGCGCCGGCGGCGTACCTGCGCCATCACCTGCATCGGGCCCCGGGTGACGGCGTCCAGGGCCATCTTGCCGGACAGCAGGGCGAAGTCGATGCGCCCGGCCTGCAGGGCGCGGTCGAGCGTCTCGTACTGGAAGGCGCTGAAGACGGTGACCGGCCGCTTCAGGGCTGCCGCCACCGTCAGCAGCAGCGGTTCCCAGCGGCGGCGGGCCTCCACCGCGTCGCCCATCGGCAGCAGCCCGAAGACCAGGGCCGGCCCATCCTCGCGCTCGCCGCCGGGCCGGGCGGCGGCGGCCGGCGCCGGGCGCACGCCGGCGGCCAGGGCCAGCGCCGCGGCCAGGCAGCGTCGGCGGTCAGCGTGTGTCATCGCGCAGCACGGCCATCTGCTCGGCGAAGAGCGCGTCCAGCCGCTGCAGGCGCGCCTGGCGGGCCTCTTCGTTGACCCACTGCGCGGTCATCGCGTTCTGCCGCCCCAGCTGGTGGGCCAGGCGGGCCGCCGGCACGAGCGAGCCGTTGTCCGCCGGCAGGAAGCCGGCCAGGTCGTGCAGCGACTTGAGCACGGCGCGCTGCGCATCGCCACGCGGGCCCGGCGCCTTGCCGTAGCCCACCAGGAAGGCCTGCACCTGCGCCCGCAGCGCCGGCGGGTAGCCGTTGCGCATGACGATCTGCGCATGCGGGATCAGGTCGGATTCCCAGATCACCCGCAGCCGGCGCGCCTCGGCGGGGAACTGCAGGCGGAAGCGCTCGAAGTCCGCCGTGTTGTTGGTGGCGACGTCGGCGTCGCCGTTGGCCACGGCCAGGGCGGTGGCCTGGTGGGTGCCGACGGTCTCGCTGCGGAAGCGCTCCATGGCGATGCGGTTGGGCAGGAAGAGCTGCAGCTGCGGCACGATGTAGCCCGACACCGAGCGCGGCTCGCCGCGGGCCAGGCGCCAGCGCTCGGGCTCGGCCAGCAGCGCGTCGAGCGAGGGCAGCGGGCCGCCGTCGCGCACCAGCAGCAGCGAGCGATAGCCGGGCAGGCCGTCGTGGCGCGTGACCTGGGCCAGCACGCGCATCTGGCGCAGCGTCACCGCGTCCAGCGCCATGCGGCCCGAGAGGAAGGCGATGTCCACCTCGCCGCGCTGGATGGCCTGGTCCAGCGCCTCGTACGAGGTCACCGACAGCACCGTCACCGGCCGGCCGATGGCCCGGCCCATGTCCGCCAGCAGCGGCTCCCAGTCGTTGCGCGACTCGAAGGCGCCACCCAGCGGCAGGATGCCGAAGCGCACCGGCTCGGCCGTGGCCGGCTGGGCATGCGCCGCCGGGCCCGGGGCGGCCCAGGCGAACGCCGCCGCCAGCAGGACGAGCGCCGCGCGCCGCAACGCCGCCCCCAGGGCCCGGGCCAGCGAGGACGGCAGCAGGACGGGGAAGGCGGCGGGGAGCGCGGTCATGGCTGACTGAACGGGTTAGAGCGAATGCGCAGTCGTGCAGGGCTGCCGACAATTACACAATTAGAAAACATTCGATGGGCCTATCTGTGACATTTCTCACATGAGCGCAGCGCCGGGTGGCTCGACACGGGCGTCGTCCGCCCCGGGCCGCGCCGCCTGGCGGCGGCCGGGCCGGGCTGCGCCGGCCGGGGCGCCGGCGCCCCGGCGGCGCGGCGGGCGCTGGCTGTCGCTGGCGCGGCTGTCGCTCGGCCAGCAGATGCTGCTGCTGGCGGTGCTGCCGGCCACCCTGGCGATGATGGGCGCCATCGGCGTGCTGATGCGTCAGTACCTGGACGGCATGACCGACCTGGTGCGGGCCAACGCCCAGGCCGTCGGCCTGCAGCTGGCCACGGCGGCCCAGGCGCCACTGGCGCAGACCGACCGGCGGGCCTTGCTGCGGCTGGCCCACTCGGGCATTTCCCAGCCCCATGTGCAGCAGGTGCAGGTGTGGTCGGACGACGGCGAGATCCTCGCCAACGCCGAGACGCAGGACCGCGTGCGCGGCGAAGGCCTGCGGGTGGTGGTGCCGGTTCCTGCGGCGGACGCCCGGCCCCTGGCGGGGCAGGTGATGGTGGAGATGGGCCTGGACGCGGTGGCCAGCGCCCGCCGCACCGTCTGGCTGAACGTGCTGCTGGCGCTGGGGGCCAGCCTGCTGGGCGTGATCCTGGCGGCCGGCTGGGCGGCGCGACGCATCAGCGCGCCCATCCGCCGGCTGGCCCGTGCGGTGGACCGGCTGGGCGCGGGCGAAGAGGCGCATGTGCAGATCGAAGGCGCGGCCGAGGTGCGCCGCCTGCAGCACGGCTTCAACGCCACCGCCCATGCGCTGGCCGAGGGCCGGCGCCTGCTGCAAAGCCGCATCGAGACCGCCACCGCCGAGCTGGCGCGCAAGAACGCCCAGCTCGAGGTGGCCAGCCAGGCCAAGACGCGCCTGCTGGCCGCCGCCAGCCACGACCTGCGCCAGCCGCTGCACGCGCTCACGCTCTTCGCCGATGGCCTGGCCAATGGCGAGACCGACGCCGGCAAGCTGCAGCGCATCGCCCACATCCGCGAATGCGTGGAGTCGCTGGACCGGCTGTTCCTGGAGCTGCTGAACCTGTCGCAGCTCGATGCCGGCGTGCTGCAGCCGCAGTGGGCGGACTTTCCGCTCGACAGCGTGTTCGACGAGATCAGCCGCAACTTCCGCCCGGTGGCCGAGCAGCAGGAGCTGCGGCTGGTGGTGCGCAAGACCGAGCTGTGGGTGCGCTGCGACCAGGTGATGCTCACCCGCGTGCTGTCGAACCTGGTGTCCAACTCGCTGCGCCACACGGTGCACGGCGGCGTGCTGGTGGCGGCGCGCCGGCGCGGGCGCGGGGTGCGCGTGGAGGTGTGGGACACCGGCATCGGCATCGCGCCCGAGCACCAGCCGCGCGTCTTCGAGGAGTTCTACCAGGTCGACCCGCAGCAGTCCCGCGGCACCCGCGGCATGGGCCTGGGCCTGGCCACCGTGCAGCGCCTGGCGCGGCTGCTCAACACCCGGGCCGAGCTGCATTCGGTGCCCGGCCAGGGCACGCGGGTGCGCATGCTGGTGCGCGCGGCGCATCCACCGGCCCAGGCCGGCGCGCGGCCGGTGCGCGGCCCGGCGCGACCGCCGCCGCTGGCGCTGGCGCCACCCGTGGGCGACGTGCGGCTGGACGGCCTGCGCATCCTGGTCATCGACGACGAGGCCGGCATCCTCGAAGGCCTGCAGGTGGCCCTGGGCGCCAGCGGCGCCACCGTGCTGGCGGCACAGTGCCGCGACGAGGCCCTGGCCCTGGCCGACGCCTGGGCCGCGCCGCCCGACGTGGTGGTGAGCGACCTGCTGCTGCGCGCCGGCGACAACGGCCTGGCGGTGCTGGCGGCGCTGCGCCAGCATCCGCGCGGCATCGGCGCGGGCACCGCCTGCCTGCTCGTCACCGGCGAGACCCAGCCCGAGCGGCTACGCGAGGTGGCCGCGGCCGGCGTCGCCGTGCTCTACAAGCCGGTGTCGCCGCGGCTGCTGCGGCAGGCCATCCAGGCCCAGGTGGCCGCGCGCAGCGGCCAGCCTGCGCGTGAGGCGTAGGCCATCGGACATAGCGCGCGGCGGCGCGCGGGGCGGCATCCGCCGTCCGCCTTATCGCCGCGCGCGGGAGCGCTCCTTACAGTGGGCTGCCGCCTGCCTTCCGCCCCGACCATGCCCGCCTGCGTCCGCCTTCGCCCGCGCCTGCGCGCCGCCCTGCTGGGCCTGGCCGGGCTCGCCGTGCTGGGCGCGGCGCGGGCCGAGGGCTGGACGCTGCTGCTGGCCGACGATGCGCCCGGCCATGCGGAATTCGCCCGCGCGCTGCGCCTGGCGCAGCCCACGGCCGAAGTGCTGCGGCTGCCCGCGGGCGTGGCGGCATTCCCGCCCGTCGCCGCGGCGCCCGAGGCCGCCGACACCGCCGCCGGCGACGAGCGCGCCGCCAATGCCGGCGTGCGTACCCGCAGCCTGCGCGCCGCCGTCCCGCCCGAGCGCCTGACCGTCGCCGTCGGTGCCACGGCGGCCCGGGCGGCGCTCGAACGCGGCGGCAGCGAGCCGCTGCTGCTGGCCATGCTCAGCCGCCTGGACTACGAAGGCCTGCGCCCGCTGCCCGCCCTGCGCCTGCCTGGCCGGCGCATCGGCGTGCTGCTGCGCGAGCCTTCCTTCGCCGACCAGCTGGTGCTGGCCAGTGCCGTGCTGCCCGGCCGCCGGCGCCTGGGGCTGGTGGCCACCGCCGAGTCCGAGCCGCTGCTGCGCGAGCTTCAGCAGGCCGCAGCCGGCGGCGACTGGTCGCTGCAGCTCGCCCAGGCGCCGGACGCCCTGTCGCTGGCGGGCGCGCTGCGGGCCGTGCTGCCGCGCAGCGACCTGTTGCTGGTGCTGCCCGACACCATCGGCAGCAGCCAGGCCGCCACGCTGGCCGTGCTGCATGCCGGTGCCAGCGCGGGCGTGCCGGTGATCGGCAGCAACGAAGGCCTGGTGCGCTCTGGTGCGCTGGCGGCGGCCGTGGCCACGCCCGCGCTGCTGGCGCGGCAGGCGCAGGCCCTGGGCCGCCGCCTCGCGGCCGGGCCCGGCCCGGGCGCCGCCGGCCCGGTGGTCGAGAGCGCCGCGCCCGCCGAGGCGCGGGTCAATCCCACCGTGGCCCGCAGCCTGGGCCTGGTGCTGCCCAGCGAGCAGGCGCTGAGCGAGCGCCTGGCCGGCGGGCGGTGAGGGCCGCGCCCATGCCCGCCGGCGGCGCCGACACCCGCCTCGTGGTGCGCGGCAGCCTGCAGCGCGACCTGGTCCGCCTGGGCCTGCTCCCCTGCGCGGTGGTGGCGCTGCTGCTCACCGGCTGGCTGACCCACAGCCGGCTGGTCATGCTCGACGACGTGTTTGCCGCCGAAGGCCGCGCCATCGCGCGGCAGGTGGCCGCCATGTCCGACCTCAGCCTCTATGCCGGCGACGTGGCTGCGCTGCAGAGCGTGGCCCAGGCGGCGCTGCGCGGCGGGCAGGCGAGTCGCGTCGAGATCGACAACGGCGCCGGCATCCACGTCGTGGCCGGCGGCGGCGGCGCGGCGCGGCAGGCCGACGCCCTGCGCCCCTTCACGGCCGACGTCGTGCTGCGCGAGGCCTCGCCCACCATGGCTTTCGCGCCGCCGGGCCTCACCGCCCCGGGCGGCCAGGCCATCGGCCGCGTGCTCGCGCTGCGCGACACCACAGCGTTGCAGCGCGCGCGCATGCTGTCGCTGCTGGCGGGCATCGGCACCGGCCTGCTGGCGCTGAGCGGCGCCTGGCTGGCCGTGCGCCACATGGCGCGCGACATCGCCCGGCCGCTGCGCCGCGTGACCGAGACCGTCGCCGCGCTGCAGGCCGGCCGCTTCGAGGCCCGCTGCGCCATCGCCGCGCACACGCCGCGGCGCGGCCGGCCGCTGCATGAATTCGCCACCCTGGCCCACGACGTCAACCGCATGGCCGAGCAGTTGCAGCGCCACAAGCAGGCCAGCGACGAGCGTGTGCGCGAGGCCACCGCGGTGGCGCTGGAGCGCATGACCGAGGCCGAGCAGGCCGCGCTCTCGCGCTCGCGCTTCCTGGCCGCCGCCAGCCACGACCTTCGCCAGCCGCTGCATGCCATGGGCCTGTTCATCGACGGCCTGCTTGCGGGCGCGGCCGAGGCGCAGCGGCCCGCGCTGCTGCGGCTGCAGGAAAGCACCGCCTTCATGAGCCTGTTGCTGGACGACCTGCTGGACATCTCGCGCCTGGACGCCCGCGTGCTCGACCCCGAGATGGCCGACCTGCCGCTGGCCGCGTTGTTCGGCGCCCTGGCCGCCCAGCATGCCGCCCATGCCGCCGCGGGCCGGGTGCGCGTGGTGTGGCGCGCCCGGTCGCTGGCGGTGCGCAGCGACGCCGCCATGCTCCAGCGCATCATCGGCAACCTGGTGGCCAACGCCATCCGCCATGCGCCGGCCGGGGGCACCGTGCTGGTCACGGCGCGCCGGCGACACGGCGGCCGGGTGCGCATCGAGGTGCGCGACGGCGGCGTGGGCATCGCGCCCGCCCACCAGCAGCGCATCTTCGAGGAGTTTTACCAGGTGGCGAACGGCGAGCGCGACCGCCGCCAGGGCTTCGGCCTGGGCCTGGCCATCTGCGCCCGGCTGGCCGCGCTGCTGGGCAGCCGCATCGCGCTGCGCTCGGCCCCCGGCTGCGGCAGCACCTTCTCGCTGGCGCTGCCCTGCGCCGCCACCGTCCCGCCCGTGCCCTGAGCCACCCTTCCCATGGAACCCACCGCATGCGCGACATCCGCGAGCTGAGCACCCTGCGTCCCTTCGTCGCCACCCCCTGCCATGGCGCGCAGGTCGGCAGCCTCTATGCGCGCAGCCTGCTCGGCCTGGCCAACCTGGCCTGGCGGCACGGCTTCGCCATGCAGGCCCGGCTGCTCGACGGCGACAGCCTGATCACCCGCGCCCGCAACCGGCTGGTGGCCGAGTTCATGGCCGACCCGCAATGGACGCACCTGTTCTGGATCGACGCCGACATCGGCTTCGAGCCCGAGGCCGCGCTGCGCCTGCTGCTGGCGGGCCGGCCGGTGGTGGCCGGCCTCTATCCCTACCGCAGCTCGGCGTGGCCGCTGCAGGGCTTGCCGCAGGCGCTGCCCGCGGGCAGCCGGCAGGCCGACTTCGACGCCCTGTATGCGCGCTATCCGCTCAACGTGGGCGACACGCCGGTCACCGCCGATGCCGACGGCTTCGTGCCCGTGCTGGACGCGCCCACCGGCTTCATGCTGATCGAGCGCGGCGTCTTCGCGCAGATGGCCGCCGCCATGCCCGAGCTGCGCTACACGCCCGACCCCGGCGACCATGCCAACGCGCACCTGCCGCACCACCGCTTCTTCGACGTCATGGCCGAGCCTGGCGGCGGCCGCTACCTGAGCGAGGACTACGCCTTCTGCCGGCGCTGGCAGCAGCTGGGCGGCACCGTCTGGGCCGACCTGCAGTCGCGCCTGTCGCACCAGGGCCAGCAGGTGCAGGTGGGCGACCTGGGGCGTGCGCTGGCGGCGCGCATGGGGCCGCCGGTGCCCGCGGCGCCACCTGCCCGCTGATGCGCGGGGCGGTCCCGGGCTTCACCGGCGCCTCCCATAATCGGCCGCATGCCCGCCCCGCACGCCGACGACCTGCTCCGCATCCACACCTATGCCGCCACCGATCCCGGTCCGCGGCTGCTGGTGATGGGCGGCGTGCACGGCGACGAGACCGGCGGCACCGCCGGCATCGAGCGCGTGAAGGCCGAACTGGACGGCGGCGCCCTGGGACTGGCCCGGGGCCGGCTCACCCTGGTGCCGGTCGCCAACCCCATGGCGCGGCGGCTGCTGCGCCGCGAGGGCGAACGCAACCTCAACCGCGCCTTCCGACCGCGCGCCGAGCCGCGCGATCACGAAGACCGGCTGACGAACATCCTGGCGCCCCTGATCGCGCAGCACGAGGTGCTGCTGGACCTGCATTCCTTCGAAAGCCCCGGCGAGGCCTTCGCCATGATCGGCCCGCGCGACAACCAGGGCACGCTGGAGCCCTTCGCCCGCGCCGCCGAGGAAGGCCGCCTGGCCCTGCACATCGGCACGCCGACCATCGTGGAAGGCTGGCTGGACGTCTATGCCGCGGCCATCGCCCGGCGCGCCGGCGGCGCCGCCCCGTCCGAGGACGAGATCGACTACGGCCGCGGCACCAACGAATACATCCGCCACTGCGGCGGCTACGGCGTGACGCTGGAATGCGGCCAGCACCGCGACCCGCAGGCGCCCGAGGTGGCCTGGCAGGCCATCCGCCGCACGCTGGCGCTGCTGGGCATGGCGCCGCTGCCCGACGGCCTGGCCGCGCATCCGCCAACGCGCCCCCGTCTGCTGCGCCTGCGCGACGTGACCGACCGGCTGCACGAGGGCGACACCTTCGTGCGCGAGTGGGCCACCTTCGATGCGGTGCGTGCGGGCGAGCTGATCGGCCACCGCCACGACGGCGGCGAGGTGCGGGCCGACGCGGACGGCCACATCGTGTTCCCCAACCCGGTCGCACGGGTGGGCACCGAGTGGTTCTACTTCGCCACGCCCAGCGAGCGCGTGCTGGGCTGAATGGCGCACGGCGGCCGCGCCGGCCGCGAAGGCGGCAGCGCCCCGTCCGCCTTCTGCGGGGCGCTCAGGCGGCCGGCCGCAGCCGCGTCACCAGCGTCTGCAGCGCATGCCGCACGGTCGCGGCCCGCACGGCGGCGCGGTCGCCAGTGAAGAGGCGCCGTTCGGTCCAGCACCGGCCGTCCAGCGACCAGCCGAACCACACCGTGCCCACCGGCTTCTCGGCCGACCCGCCGCCGGGCCCCGCGACGCCGGTGACGGCCACGGCCGCCTGCGCGAGCGAGTGCGCGATGGCGCCTTCGGCCATGGCCCGCGCCACCGGCTCGCTCACCGCGCCATGGGCGGCGATGACGTCGGCCGGCACGCTCAGCATCTGCGTCTTGGCCGCGTTGGAATAGGTCACGAAGCCGCGCTCGAACCAGGTGCTGGAGCCGGCCAGGTCGGTGCAGGCACCGGCGATCAGGCCGCCGGTACAACTCTCGGCCGTGGCCAGCAGGCGGCCGCTGGCGCCGAGCAGGTCGGCCAGCTGGCGCACCAGCGCGGGCAGGTCGGGCGCGTCGTCGGCGGCGGGCGGGACGGGGGCGATGATCATGGGCGCGGGTCCGTAAACGGGCGGGACGGCACGTTCACCACAGCGTGCGTGCCAGGGCGATCACCAGCAGCGTGCAGAAGGCCGCCACCAGGTCGTCCAGCAGGATGCCCAGGCCCGACAGGGCCCAGCGCGGCGCCGCCGGGTCGTGGGGGATGAGCCGGTCGGCCCAGCCCACGGGGCCCGGCTTGGCGGCGTCGAACAGGCGAAAGAGCAGGAAGGCCGCGACCTGCGCCAGCAGCCCTGCCGGCAGCACCAGCCACAGGACCAGCCAGATGGCGGCGATCTCGTCCCACACCACGGCGCCGGGGTCGGGGATGCGCAGGTTGCGCGCCGCTACCGTGCAGGCCCACCAGCCGACGGGCCAGGCAGCCAGCGTCACCACCCCGAGTGCAAAGGGCGAGAGCAGGTGCGACAGCAGCAGGAACACCGCCCAGCCCCAGAGCGTACCGGCCGTGCCCGGCGCCACGCGCGACAGCCCGGCGCCGAAGCCCAGCGCGATGGCATGGGCCGGATGGGCGCGCAGGAAGGCCCAGGTGGGCCGCACGGGTGGCAGGGGCCATGGGGCGGCGGAGGGCGCGTCAGGCGCGTCGGGCACGGGAGGCGGGGCAGCAGACATGAGCCACCGATGGTAGACCCGCCCCGCTGAATGCCGCCAGACCGGCGCCGACGCTCAGCCCGCCGTCACCGTCTGCGCGCGGCGCCCGGCCAGCTGTGCCAGCAGCGCCGCCGGATCGGCCGGCAGCCGGTCGCCGCGCCAGGCCACATGCTGGTCGGTGCGCACCAGCAGCAGCGCATGGGCATAGGCGGCCGGCAGCGGCCCGGCGGCGACCGGGTCGACCAC
>NZ_LDSL01000185.1 GCF_001476815.1 Pseudacidovorax intermedius
CTCCCCCGCCCTCTCCCGCGAGGGGAGCGGGAGCAAAACCCTGCGCGCGCTGCGGCCGCCTCATGCGCGGCGATGTGCTTGCAGCGCCAAGAACCACTGACATGAACTACGACTGGGACTTCAGCGCCGTCTGGGAATATCGCCAGATGCTGTGGACGGGCGTGCTCGGCACCTTCCGCATCGCGGCGGTGGCCATTGCCATGGGCGTGCTCATCGGCGCCGTGCTGGCCAGCATGCGCCTGACCAAGACGCGCTGGCTGCAATGGCCGGCGCTGTGGTTCACCGAGTTCTACCGCAACACGCCGCCGCTGGTGCATTTCTTCTGGGCCTTCTATGCCCTGCCCGTCGTGCTGGGCGTGAGCCTGGACCCGTACGTCGCGGCCATCATCGCCCTGTCCACCCAGTCGGGCGCCTTCTATGCCGAGGTGTTCCGCGGCGGCGTGGTCAGCATCGACCGCGGCCAGTGGGAAGGTGCCCGCGCCCTGGGCATGCGCCCTGCCCTGGTGTTGCGGCGCGTGGTGCTGCCGCAGGCCCTGCAGCGCATGCTGCCGCCCTTCATGGAGCGCTCCTTCGAGCTCATCAAGACCACCGCGCTGGCCTCGACGCTGGCGTATTCCGACCTGCTCTACCAGGCCATGCAGGTCAACAGCATCACCTTCCGCCCGCTGGAGGTCTACACCGTGGTGGCGGCCATCTTCTTCGTCACGCTGCTGGTGCTGAGCCTGCTGGCGCACCTGCTGGAGGCACGGCTGACCCGCGCCACCCGGCCCGTTTCCGCAACCGCGAGGTGACCGGCATGGACTTCTCGTGGGACTTCACGCCGGTGCTGCAGAACTGGCCCGTGCTGCTCAAGGGCGTGGGCATGACCGCGCTGCTCTGGGCCATCGCCTTCCCGCTGTCGATGGTGCTGGGCCTGCTGCTGTCGCTGGCCACCGGCTCGGGCCGGCGCGTGCCGGTGCTGCTGGGCAGCAGCTGGGTGGAGCTGTTCCGCAACACGCCGGTGATGGTGCAGCTGATCTGGTTTTTCTACGCCTTTCCCATCCTCACCGGCGTGCAGCTGACGCCGCTGGTGGCGGCGCTGTGCGGACTGGTGCTCAATGCCTCGGCCTACTGCTCCGAGATCTTCCGCGGCGGCATCGCCTCGCTGCCGCGCGGGCAGTGGGAGGGCGCCCGCGCCCTGGGCATGACGCGCACCCAGCTGATGCGTCGGGTGATCGTGCCGCAGGTGCTGGCGCGCATGCTGCCGGCCTTCACCAACCGCGGCATCGAGCTGGCCAAGAACACCTCCATCGCCTCGGTCATCGCCGTGCAGGAGCTGATGTACCAGGGCCGCGCCCTGTCGGCCGCCTTCTACCGGCCGCTGGAGATCCTTACGGCCGTGGGGCTCATCTACTTCGTGCTGATCTACCCGGGCTCGTACCTGGCCTCGCGGCTGGAGAAGCGCTTCGCGCTGCGGGCCTGAAGCTCTGCACCACGCGCGCCGCCGCATCGAGCCCTCGCCGAGAATCGCGCCCACACCATGAGCAGCATCCCCCGTTTCGAGCCCCTGCCCACGCTGACCCGCCGCGACCAGGTGGCCGAGACGCTGCGCCGCGCCATCCTGTCCGGCCGCATCGCACCGGGCACGCAGCTGGTCGAAAGCCGGCTGGCCGGCGACCTGGCCGTGAGCCGCGGCCTGCTGCGCGAGGCCATCCGCGAGCTGATCGAAAGCGGCCTGGCCACCAACCGGCCCTATGCCGGCACCTTCGTCACCGAGGTGAATGCCGCGGTGCTGCGCGACGTGTACGAAATGCGCCGCGTGATGGAGACCCAGGCCTACCGGCGCGTCTGGCCGCTGCGCGACGCGGCCTTCCGCAGCGAACTGCAGGCCCGCTTCGACCACATGATCGCGGCCGTGCGCAGCGACGACCTGTCGGAGGAGATCCGCGCCGAGGCGCATTTCCACGGCCTGGTGTACGAGCGCTGCGGCAACCACCTGATGCCCGCCTTCTGGCAGCAGATGACGCAGAAGATCCAGCTGGGCTTCGCCATCTGCCAGATCGCGCATGCGCCCAAGGTGGACTTCGAGGCCAACCACCGGCGCTTCCTGGACTGCGCCCTGGGCGACAGCCTGGACGACATGGTGAACGAGCTCGACATGCACCTGGACCGCGGGCTGGCGACGATCCAGTTCGAGGCGGGCGGCGCGGCCTGAGTCACGACAGGCGTTCAAGCCGTCCCGAACCTGGCGCCAAGCTTGCGTACCAACCCATCTGTCGCTGGCAAAACTCATTCGGACCTTCGCTCGCCCTCCGCACGCTGCTGCGCGATCGGCATCAGGTCGCGTGCCGAGATCGAGTCACTGCGTTTCGGCACGAAGCCGACCTGCAGGCCGAAGATACCGGCAATCTTCTCCAACGTGTCCACGGTGGGGTTGGCGTTGTCGGCCTCGATGCGGCGCAGGATCTGCACGCTCAGTCCACGGTGGCGGGCGAACTCGGGCTGCGTCAGCTTGCTGATGCGGCGCATGGCGGCGACGGCCTGGCCAATGGACAGTCGGCCGCTGCCGACGGCCTCGTAGAAGGCATCGCGGTACTGCCGCTCGAGCTCGGCGTCGGTGCGGGTGCGGCGCTTGTCCATGGCCTCAGGCACTCCGGCCGCTGGCGGGCCGCAGGGCCGACAGCGCGGCGAGCTGTTCGCACTGGCGGTCGATGGTGGGCCGGGAGGCATCGATGACCGCGGTCTCCACGCCACAACGCGCTGCCGTCTCAGGCAGACCGGCGACCACCTCGGCGAATGCCAGAAGCGCGGCAGCGATCTGGCGCCGCTCGGCATCCGGCACGTCCAAGGACTCGATGACCTGGCGCCAGTCGTCCTGCACACGGCCGGTCGCGTCTCGCCAGTGGCAGCTGCGGGCGATCAGCTCGCCATCCAGGAACATGGGCGCGAAGTCGAACAGGGGCGTGAGCTGCACGCGGCCATCGGGCAGTCGCTGCACGGCGGTGTTGCGGGCATGGTTGTCGGTGTTGCGCATGGCCAGGTTCAGCACGTCGCGTCGCAGGAACTCGAGGGTCTCGGCGAACGGGTCGGACACCACGGCCCGCAGCGCGCCCAGCAGATGGTGCTGGTTGGCAGCGATGCCGAAGCCGCGCAGGTCGGCCAGGCTCGCCAGGCTTTCCTGATGCAGGCGGAGCACCCGCCCGGCCTGCACCTGGCGGTCGAAGCGGCGCAGCAGCAACATGTCCCCGTGCAGTTGGGGATCGGCGCCGGTGCGCAGGCCGCATGCGGCGGCCAGGCGCAGATAGGCGGCCTCGTTGCGCAGCACGGTGCGGTCCTCCGGCGCCGGGCCGCGCGGCAACTTGAGCAGCCAGTGCGCCTGCGCTCGGTCGTCGGGCAGCGCCATGTCGGCGAACCAGCGGCCGTCGGCGTCCGTGCTCAGCAGGAACTTGGGCGCCACGCCCTGCACGCCCGTGGTGCCGGAAGCCAGCATGGCGTGCATCGACAGATGGTCGAGGACATCGGCGCTGCGGGCCTGCAGGTCTTGCCATGCGAAGCCGCGGGTGCTGGCTGGATCGGGGTTGCGCCGTGCGTGCTCTGCGAAGAAGGTGACCGCGCTCTGCAGCCGCAGGCAGCCGATGGGGTTGAAGGCCCCGGCCATGACGAGTGGCACGACAAGGCGCTCGTCATCCTGCAGCTGGAGTTGGGCCAGCAGGTAGCGGCGGCCCTTGCCTTGCGGCACCAGGTCATAGAGGAAGCCCGGTGCGCTGCGGTCGGGCTCCAGGCCCGAAGGCCCCGCGACATAGCGGTCTGGTGCCACACCCACCGGCAGGCGCAGCGACACCGGCCAGGGATCGGCAGCGCCGAACACGTAATCCGGCAGGTAGTCGATGCGGCAGCGGTCCGGACCCAATGCCCGCAACTCAGCGGCAGGCAGCCAGACGCCATCGCGGTGGATGTCGATGAGGGATGTCTGATCGCGCATTTTGGCGATCATGGTAGCCAAAATGCTTTGATCAAGCGAGCATTCTTGCCATCAAAGTGGTCAATTTATCACTGCTGAGTTGGGGCGTAGCGCTCACCCCACCTTGCTCGCAACCAGCACCGCATTCGTCCCACCGAACGCAAAGGCATTCGACATGACGTGCCGGATGCCGCCCACCGAGCGCGGCGCCAGGCCGTGCACCAGGTCCACGCCCAGCGTGGCATCGGCCCCGCTGGCGGCGGCGGGGAGATGGCCGGTGTCCATGGCGCGCAGGGCGCACAGGAGTTCGATGGCGCCGCCGCCGCCCATGATGTGGCCGTGCAGTGCCTTGGTGGCGCTCACGGGCACGCCGCGGTGGCCGAACACCTCGGCCAGCGTGGCGGCCTCGGCCGCGTCGCCGGCCACGGTGCCGGTGCCATGCGCGTTGACGTGGCCGATGTCGCCCGGCGCCAGGCCGGCGTCGGCCAGCGCGGCCCGCACGGCGCGCACCTGGCCTTCGCTCTGCGGAGTGCTGATGTGCACGGCGTCGCAGCTGCTGCCGTAGCCGGCCAGCAGCGCGCGCACGGCCACGCCGCGGCGCTCGGCCGATGCCAGTGATTCGATCACCACCGCGCCCGCGCCCTCGCCCAGCGCGAAGCCCGCGCGGTCGGCCGAGAAGGGTCGGCAGGTCAGGGCCGCCTCGGCATCCAGCGGAGCCAGCACGCGCATGCCCTGCCAGCCGGCGATGACGGCGGGGGTGAGCAGCGCCTCGTGCCCGCCGGCGATGGCCACGTCCACCCAGCCGCCGCGCACGGCGCGCAGCGCCTCGCCGATGGCCACGGCCGCCGACGCGCAGGCGCAGGCATAGCCGATGGCCGTGGCGCGCGCGCCGAAGGCCAGCGCCAGTTCGGCCGGCGCGGCATTGGGCATGGTGGTCAGCACCGAGGTGGGCCGCAGCCGCCGCTTGCGGGCATAGAGCTGCTCGGTGGACTGGTCGAAGCTGCTGGCGCCGGCCATGCCGCTTCCCCAGAACACGCCCAGGCGTTCGGCCGCCGGCTGCTGCGCGGTGCCGCTGCCCAGGCCGGCCTGCTCGGCGGCCTCGAAGGCGGCAGCCAGGGCCATGGCGGTGCCGCGGTCCAGCGTCACGCCGGAGGGCGCACGGGTCTTGCGGTCGTCGAAGTCGCGGCAGGCGGCCACGCCGACGGTGAACCGCTCCACGCCGTCGATGACGACCTCGCGCGGCGCGATGGCGCAGCGGTTGGCGGCCAGGGCCTCGTCCAGCGCGGGCACGCCGGTGCCCAGGGGACTGACGACGCCCAGCCCGGTGATGGCGACAGGAACGCTCATGACGGTCTTTCTGCGGCGGCCGTGCTCAGGCGTGCGCCGGCGTGGCGGAAGCGGTGCCGGCGCCCTGCTGCTGGGCCATGTGCGCGTCGATGGCGGCGCACAGGTCGCCGAGCGTGATGCCGGCCTCGCGCGGGTCCAGCCGTTCCTCGGGCAGGCGCAGCTTGAGCGCGTCTTCCACCGAGAAGATGAATTCCATCAGCGCGAGCGAGTCCAGGCCCAGGTCGGCCAGCGGCACCTCGGGCTTGAGCAGCGCGGGGTCGCAGCGGTGTTCTTCCTCGGCGATGCGGGCGATGGTCTGGAAGGTGGTCGACGGCATGGTTCAGCTTTCGGTGGAGGTGGAAGAAGAAGCGCAGGCAGGGGCGCGGCCCTGGGCCACGGCGCGGGCGAAACCGATCGTCTCTTCGGCCACCTGGCGGCGGTCGTTGTCGATCGAGATCATGTGGTAGCTGTTCTCCAGCACCACGGTGTGCAGCGGCGCGTGCGTGAGGCCGCGGGCCAGCAGGTCGATGTTGGACAGGCTGGCGACCTCGTCCTCGCGCGCATGCAGTGCCAGCACCGGGCAGCGCACGGCGGCGAGGCTGCGGCGCACGGCGCGGCGCAGGCGGTCGTATTCGCGCAGGTGGCCCACGCCGATGGCGGCGCAGCCGGCGCGGGAAATGCGGCGGTCCTTGAGCTCCTGCTCGATCCATTCGCGCACGCGCAGGTTCTTGACGCCATAGGGCGCGCGCTCGCGGTAGCGCCACAGGCGGCCCACCGGCGTGTACAGCGCCAGCGGCAGCAGCCAGCGGCTGCGGCGCACGCTCCAGCCGTCCATGCGCAGCGTGGTGGACATCAGCACCACGCCGGCCGCGGCCTCGCCCAGGCGGGCGACGGCGGCCAGGGCCAGTGCGGCACCAGCGGAGATGCCGGCCAGCAGCACTGTCTCGTGCTGCATGCGCAGCTGGCGGAATTCGGCGCACACGCGCTCCACCCAGTCGCCGAAACCGCTGCTGCGCTGGCCTTCGGCACCGGCCTCGGTGTCGAAGCAGTAGCCGGCGATGTGGGGCGTGCTGACGTGCCAGCCGCTGCGGCGCAGGCTGGACTGCAGGTGCAGCAGTTCGTCGGGCGTGCTGCACAGGCCGGGCAGCAGCAGCACGGCGCCGGCGCAGGCGCGGGAAGGGGTTGCGGACGGAACGGAAGCGGTCATCATGCGTCGGTCGGATCCGCGCCTCGGGCGGGCAGGGACATCCGTTGTGGGACAAAGATTACGCAGCCGCGCCTGAAGAAAGTCCCAAGAAATCCTGAAGAGTTCTTCAGGCGGAAATCAGGGGGCCGCGGGCATACTGCGGGCCCCGAAGCTCTCGCAAGTGCCCTTTCCGATCATGCGCATCCTCCTGGTGGAAGACGACCGCAAGGCCGCCCGCGTCCTGGCGCGCGGCCTGCAGGAGGAGGGTTTCGTGGTCGACGTGGTGCATTCGGCCGAAGAGGCCGACGAGGAAGCCTTCGTCAATGCCTACGGCCTGATCGTGCTCGACCGCATGCTGCCCGGCCTGGACGGCCTGAGCTGGTGCGCCGGGCTGCGCGACCGCGGCGTGGCCACGCCGGTGCTCATGCTCACCGCCCGCGACGCGCTGGGCGACCGCGTGGAAGGCCTCAACCGCGGCGCCGACGACTACCTGACCAAGCCCTTCGCCTTCGACGAGCTGCTGGCCCGCGCCCGCGCGCTGCTGCGCCGCTCCGACCTCGCGCGGCCGGCCGTGCTCACGGTGGGCGCGCTGCGGCTGGACCCGGTCAGCCATGCCGTCACGCGCCAGGGCCAGCCCATCGAGCTGACGCAGAAGGAGTTCGCGCTGCTGCACATCCTGATGCGCCATCCGGGCGAGGTGGTCAGCCGTGCGCGCATCGCCGAGCAGATCTGGAAGGACGACCTGATCGCCATCGACAACCTCATCGACGTGCACATGGGCAACCTGCGGCGCAAGCTGGAGGGCCTGGCCGACCCCACCATCGTGACCGTGCGCGGCCGGGGCTTCCGCCTGGCGGTGGGGTCGGCATGAACCTGGGCACGCTGAGCTTTCGCCGCCGGCTGGCCATCGTCCACTTCGCCGTCGTCACGGTGGTGATGGCGGTGGTGGCCTCGGTGGGCACCTGGGCCTTCTCCACCGACCTGCGCGGCGACCTGGACGACGCCATCCTGGCACTGGCCGAGCTGGAGGCCGGCATGCTGGCCACCGCCGAGCCCGGCACGCCGGTGGTGGTGCACGAGGCGGTGCGCAACCGCGGCCCGTCCTACGCGCGGGTGGACCGCCTGGTGCAGGTGGTGAACAAGGACGGCAAGGTGGTGGCCCGCAGCGCCAACATGGGCGCGGCCATGCTGCCGGTGGCCGCCGACCTGCGCGCGCAGATCGCCGACGGCGGCCCGGTGTACGACGAGCTGGACCGCTTCGCGAGCGAGCCCACGCGGGTGGTGGCGGTGGCCGTGCCGCACCGGCCCGACCTGCTGGCGGTGCAGGTCGCCGCCTCGCTGGAGGACGTGAACCATGCCGTGGCCAGCGCCGGCATCATGATGCTGCTGCTCACGGTGGTGCTGATCGTGGCGCTGGGCATCGCGGGCGAGCTGCTCACGCGGCGCGTGTTCAACGCCATCGACGACATCGTGGAACAGGCCCGCCGCATCGGCCAGCGCAACCTGGCCAGCCGCCTGCCGCACCCCGGCGCGCCCGACGAGATCGGCCGGCTGGTGGACACGCTCAACGACATGCTCGACCGCCTGGAGCGGGGCATCGAGGCGCAGCGCAACTTCACCGCTGATGCCTCGCACGAGCTGCGCTCGCCGCTGTCGCGCCTGCGGGCCGAGCTGGAGATCGCGCTGCGCCGCCCGCGCGACGCGGCCAGCTACGTGGAGACGCTGCGCTCGGCGCTGGACGAGGTGGAGTCGCTCACCCTGCTGGTGGAGGAACTGCTGGTGCTGGCCCGCCTGGACGCCGGCCAGGAGCGCGGCGAGATGGAATCGCTGCCGCTGCACGACCTCGTGTGCGAGACGCTGCGCCGCATGGCGCCGGTGGCGCGCCAGCGGCAGGTGGCGCTGACGGTGGACGAAGGCGCGCCGCTCACCGCCGTCTCGGCCCGCGTGCCGGTGCAGCTGGCGCTGACCAACCTGCTGGACAACGCCATCAAGTATTCGCCGCAGGGCGGCGCGGTCAACGTGCGCTTGATGGCGGACGCCGCCGCGCGCGAAGCGGTGGTGCGCGTCACCGACGAGGGCCCGGGCATCGAGGCCTCGGACATGCCGCACCTGTTCGAGCGCTTCTACCGCGGCGCCCGTGCGCGCGAGGCGGCCTCCGGGCTGGGACTGGGCCTGTCGCTGGCGCAGGCCGTGATGCATGCCCACGGCGCGCGGCTGGAAGCGACCAATGCGCCGGGTGGCGGGGCCTGCTTCGATCTTCGATTGCCGATGGCGGTGGGCTGAACGCCTGAGCGCCTGAGTGCCGGCGCGTCGTCGGGCGCCGTGCCGGGCGGCCCACCAGGTCGGGACGGGCGCTGCAGGCGCGCGGGTCAGGCCGCCGAACGTGCCCTGAATTCGCTCGGCGTGCAGCCGGTGGCGCGGCGGAAGGCCTTGGAGAAGCTCGCCGGCGTGGAGAAGCCCGCCGCATAGGCGATCTCCTCGATGGGACATTCCCGCTCGCGCAGCCAGGCCTTAGCCCGGGCGATGCGCCGTTCGGCGATGAAGGCATGCGGCGGCTGGCCGGTCGCGGCGCGGAAGCTGCGGGTGAAGTGGCCCACGCTCATGCAGGCAACCTCGGCCAGTTCGGCCACGCTGAGTTCCAGCTCCAGCCGCGCCTCGATGGCGTCGAGCACCCGGGCCAGCCGGCGGCTGTCCATGGGGCGCGCGGCCTTCTCGGCCAGCGGGCGGGCCGGGCTCTGATCGGCATAGTGGCGCAGCAGGTGCGCGCTGAGCGCCACCGACAGACTTTCCACCAGCAGCCGGCCGGCGCCGGACTCCTGGTCCAGCTCCGCCACGATCTGCTGCGCCACCAGGGCGACGAAGGGGTCGTGCTCGATGGTCTGGTAGCGCAGCACGGCGCGGGCGGGGTCGATGTCGAACTCGCGCTGCACGGTGTCGGCGAAGGGCTGGGCGGGCAGGAACAGGTGCAGGCAGTCGGCCATGGGCTCGACCACGTTGATGTATTCCTCCTCGATGCCGGCGGGGCACAGCCAGATGGTGCCGGGCCGGCCCACGGTGTTCTCGCGCCGGCCGCCGCCCATGCGGTCGACGCGGGTGTGGCCGCCCAGCTGGATGGCGACCTCGGTGTCGCGCGGCACCAAGCGCGGCAGTTCGCCCGCAGCGTGGCTCCAGCGCTCGGCCAGGATGTGCCGCCAGCCCTGCGCGTTGGAGGTCTGGTGCATCGTGCTGTTGACGTACTTGTCGACCGAGTGACCCAACATGGTGCTGGCGAAATGGAGGGGTGCCGCGGTGGCGGGCGTGGGGCGCGGCACGCAGTTTCCATGCCAATCGTGGAGGCAGCAGATGCGGACAAGAACAGAGCAAACCCGGACAAGGCGTTTCCGGCCGGGCATCGCCAGACTCGCAGCCATCCCACCGACGCGCCGACGAGCGAAAGGAATTCCCATGACCCGCACCACCGTGATGGGCGCCTGCCCGCATGACTGCCCCGACACCTGCTCACTCATCACCACGGTGGAAGATGGCAAGGCCATCGCCGTGCGCGGCAATCCCGACCATCCCTTCACCCGCGGCCGGCTGTGCGTGAAGGTCAACAACTACCAGGACCGGGTCTACAGCGACCAGCGCCTGCTCTACCCCATGCGGCGCACCGGCCCCAAGGGCAGTGGCCAGTTCGCGCGCATCGGCTGGGACGAGGCCATCGCCGAGATCGCCGCCCGCTTCAAGGACGTGATCGCGCAGGACGGGCCGCAGGCCATCCTGCCCTACAGCTACCTGGGTACGCAGGGCATCCTCAACGGGCTGAACGTGGGCGACCCGCTGTTCAACAAGCTGGGCGCCACGGTGTGCGAGCGCACCTTCTGCGACTCGGGCTCGTGCACCGCCTACATGATGACCATCGGCCACACGCCCGGCGTGGACCCGGAGAGCTTCGTGCATGCGCGCTACATCATCCTGTGGGCCTGCAACACGCTCAGCACCAACTCGCACCACTGGCCCTTCATCGAGCAGGCCAAGAAGAACGGCGCCAAGCTGGTGGTGATCGACCCGGTGCGCACCCGCACCGCGCGGCTGGCCGACTGGCACATTCCCATCCGCCCCGGCACCGACGGCGCGCTGGCGCTGGCCATGGCGCACATCCTGATCAGGGAAGGCCGGCTCGACCGCGACTACATCGCGCAGCACACCGTCGGCTTCGACGAGCTGGCCGAGCGCGTGGCGCAGTACACGCCCGAGTTCGCGGCCGAGGAGACGGGCATTCCGGTCGAGGACATCCTCAAGCTGACGCGCGAATACGCCAGCACGCCGCCGGCGGTGATCCGCATCGGCGTGGCGGTGGAGCGCCATGCGGGCGGCGGCCAGACGGTGCGTGCCATCTCCTGCCTGCCGGCGCTGATCGGTGCCTGGAAGCACGTGGGCGGCGGCCTGCTGCAGCTGCCCATCTGGGCCTTTCCGGTCAACTGGCCCGGGCTGATGCGCCCCGACCTGCAGCCGCCGTCGATGCGCGTCATCAACAGCTGGCGACTGGGGCCGGCGCTCAACGGCGAGCTGCCGGCGGGACCGCCCATCCGCGCGCTCTTCGTCTACAACGCCAACCCCATGGCCATGGTGTGCGAGCAGGACAGGATCGCCCAGGGCCTGGCGCGCGAGGACCTGTTCACCGTGGTCAGCGAGCATTTCATGACCGACACGGCCCGCTATGCCGACATCGTGCTGCCCGCCACCACGCAGCTGGAGCAGGAGGACATCATGTTCTCGTGGGGGCACCTCTACCTCAGCTACAACAACCAGGCCATCGCGCCGCTGGGCGAGGCGATTCCCAACACCGAGCTCTTCCGGCGGCTGGCGAAGGCGATGGACATCGACGACCCCTTCTTCCAGCGCAGCGACGCGCAGATGATCGCGGAGTCGATGGACTGGAGCAGCCCGGTGATGCAGGGCATCACGCTGGAGGAACTCAAGACCCGCGGCTACATGCGCCTCGCCATGCCGGGCGCCGCGGACTGGGCGCCGCACCGCGACGGCAACTTCCCCACGCCCTCGGGCAAATGCGAATTCAAGTCCTCATTGGCCGAGGGCGGCAACTTCGTCGCGCCGCTGTTCCGCCAGGGCTACGGCGCCGACCAGGCCGGCGAGCCCGTGGACCCGCTGCCGCACTACATCCGCCCCAACGAGGCGCGGGCGACGGCGCCGGCCCTGGCCCGGCGCTATCCGCTGAGCCTGATCTCGCCCAAGAGCCATGCCTTCCTCAACTCCAACTTCGGCAACCTGCCCGTGCAGCAGGCGCAGGCCGGCGAGGAGCAGCTGGTGCTCCTGCACCCGGACGACGCCGGCGAGCGCGGCATCGCGGCCGGCACGCCCATCCGCGTGTTCAACGACCGCGGCGCCTTCGAGGCCAAGGCCACCCTGTCGGCCGACGTGATGCCCGGCCTGGTGGTGGCGCCCTCGGGCTACTGGCATCGCAGCAGCCGTGGCAGCGGCAACGTGCATGCGATCACGCCGACGGTGTTTGCGGACCTGGGACGGGCGCCGACCTTCTCGGACACGCTGGTCCAGGTCGCGGCACTCTGAATCGGGAGACGGACACCCCATGCCCTACGTCGTCACCGACCTGTGCAGCGGCTGCCGCTACACCGAATGCGTCACCGTCTGTCCCGTTGAATGCTTCCACGTCGACGAACGCATGACCTACATCGACCCGGACAACTGCATCGATTGCGGCGGCTGCGCGCCGATCTGCCCTGTCGGCGCCATCCAGGCCGACTTCCTGCTGCCCGCCGACAAGCAGGCATGGATCGGCATCAACCGCGAGCGCGCGGCCCTGACGCCGGTGCTGACCCAGCGGCTGCCGCCGCTGCCCGGCGCGCCCGCCCTTCCGCAGGGGGCCGGCGGAGGCGGATGAACGTCGCGGCGGACGGCACGGTGCGCATCGCCATCGTGGGCGCGGGCCCCAGCGGCTTCTACACCGCCGAGGCCCTGCTGCGTGCCGGCGTGCCCGGGCTGCAGGTGGACCTGATCGACCGCCTGCCGGTGCCCCACGGCCTGGTGCGTTATGGCGTGGCGCCGGACCATCCCAAGCTCAAGCAGGTGGGCGCCGTCTTCGAGCGCATCGCCACCATGCCCGGCCTGCGCCTGCTGGGCGGCGTGGCGCTCGGCCAGGACGTGACGCTGGACGACCTGCGCCGTGGCTACCACGCCGTCGTGCTGGCCACCGGCGCCCCGCAGAGCCGGCGCCTGGGCATTGCCGGCGAAGACCTGCTGGGCAGCCATGCGGCCGGCAACTTCGTCGGCTGGTACAACGGCCATCCCGACCAGCGCGACGCCGGCTTCGACCTGTCGGCCGAGCGCGCCGTGGTGGTGGGCCACGGCAACGTGGCCCTGGACGTCGCGCGCATCCTGCTGCAGCCCGTGGACGTGCTGCGCCGCACCGACATCGCGGCCCATGCACTCGATACCCTGGCCGACAGCCGCGTGCGCGAGGTGGTCGTGGTCGGCCGGCGCGGCCCGGCGCAGACCCGCTTCTCGCCCAAGGAACTGCACGAGTTCGGCGAGTTGCCCGGCTGCGATGCGCTGCTGGATGCCAGCGACTGGCAGGCCCACCACTTCGAGCCCTCGCCCGCCACCGACACCGAGGCCCGCGCGGCCATCGCGCAGTTGCAGGCCTTTGCCGGGCGGGCACCCACGCAGGGGCGCCGCTGCGTCTTCCGCTTTCATCTGGCCCCGGTGGCCATCGTGGGCGAAGGCCGTGTGCAGTCGATGCGCTTCGCCCGGACGGCGGAGGCGCCGGAGCCGGGCGACGTGCAGCTGGACTGCGGCCTGGTGTTCGCCAGCGTGGGCCGGCAGGCCCTGCCGGTGGCCGGCGTGCCCTATGACGCGGCGCGCGGCGTGCATGTGAATTCGCAGGGGCGCCTGGGCGATGCCGATGGACCGCTGGCCGGCCTCTACGTGGCTGGCTGGGCCAAGCGCGGCCCGCAGGGCACCATCGGCAGCAACCGCGCCTGCGGCATCCAGACCGCCGACGCCCTGCTCGCCGACCTGCCCTGGCTGCGCAGCCGGCCGCTGGTGCCCGCCCCTGCCCTGCTGGCCGCCCGCGAACGCGCCGTGGACCACGCCGCCTGGCGCCGCATCGACGCGGCCGAGGTGGCGCGCGGCGCGGCCGTCGGCAAGCCGCGCGAGAAGTTCACGGACGTGGCGCAGATGCGGGCCGCGGCGGGGCTGGCGGTGAAGGCGGCCTGAGCGCGTCTGGCGGTCAGCGCGGCCCGGTCCGTGCCGGGGCCGTGCGCAGGAACAACTCCGCGCAGATCCCCCGCAGCCACCGGTTGCCCGCATCCTGGTGGAAGCGCGCATGCCAGTGCTGCCGCACCGAGAAGCCGGGAATGGGCACCGGGCAGCGCAGCACGCGCAGGCCGCCCATTTGCGCCAGCGTCTCCCCGATGTGCCGCGGCAGGGTGGCGACGAGGTCGGTGGTCGACAGAATGGCAGGCAGGCCGAGGAAGCCGGGAATGCCCAGCACCACGCGCCGCTCGATGCCCAGGCGCCGGACGGTGCTGTCGAGCAGTTGCGCGCCGGTGCCGGAGACGATGCCGGCGTGCGCCTCGCGGCTGTAGTCCTTCAGGCCGAAGGACCGGGGCCGGATGCGCGGATGGTCGGGGTGCGCCAGGCACACCCAGTCCTGGTCGAACAGGGTCTGCTGGTAGAAGCCGGCCTCCAGCGCCGGGATCAGGCCCAGCGCCAGGTCGGCCGTGCCGGCCTCCAGCTCCGCCGCCATGCCGGCGTGGATGGCCGCCGCCTCCAGCGTAACGCCCGGCGCCAGCGCCCGCACGTGCGAGAAGAGCCGCGGCAGCAGCGTGATGTGGCTGGCATCGGTCATGAAGATGCGAAAGCGCCGCTGCATGGTCGCGGGGTCGAAGGCAGCGGGCGTCTCGGCCATGGCGCGCAGGCCGGCCAGCACCGTGCGCACGGTGCCGATCAGCGCCTCGGTCCGCGGCGTGGGCTGCATGCCCTGGGCGGTGCGCACGAAGAGCGGGTCGCCCATCTGCGTGCGCAGGCGGGCGAGCCAGATGCTGACCGTCGGCTGGGTCTGGCCCATGGCCTCGGCGGTGCGCGTCACGCTGCCGGTGCTGTGCAGCAGGTCGATCAGCTGCAGCTGCCGGCCATCGAGCAGGGGT
This sequence comes from Pseudacidovorax intermedius, assembly GCF_001476815.1. GTDB lineage: Bacteria > Pseudomonadota > Gammaproteobacteria > Burkholderiales > Burkholderiaceae_C > Xenophilus > Xenophilus intermedius_A. The sequence goes on from NZ_LDSL01000185.1 coordinate 14,621, forward strand.
AGGTCGGCCATGGCCGCTCCATCATGTGATTCCGACATGGAGTGTATGTGGCCCATGCTGTTCAGCCGATGGGCCGCAAGTCCAAGAATCGGCGCTGCTCTAAGAGGAATCCATCGTGAAGATCGCAGTTCTCGGCGCCGGCGCATTGGGTTGCGCCATCGGCGGCGCGCTGGCCGAGGCCGGCAACGACGTGGTGCTCATCAACCGCAACCGCGCCCACGTCGAGGCCATCCGCGCCGGCGGCCTGCGCATGCGCGGCCCGGCGGGCGAACG
>NZ_LDSL01000186.1 GCF_001476815.1 Pseudacidovorax intermedius
CCTGCTGCGCGCCGGCCTGCAGCCGGGCGAGCGCATCGGCATCTGGTCGCACAACAACCTGGCCTGGGTGCTGATGCAGATCGCCACCGCCAAGGCAGGGCTGATCCTGGTCAACATCAATCCGGCCTACCGCACGTCGGAAGTCGAATACGCGCTGAACAAGGTGGGCTGCAAGGCGCTGGTGACCATGCCGCGCTTCAAGACCAGCGAGTACCTGGCCATGCTGCGCGAGCTGGGCGCGGCCCGGCTGCCCTACCTGAAGAACATCTGGTGGATCGACGCAGCCGGCGCCGCCGACGAGGCCGGCCCGGACATCGCCACGGCGCGCTTCTCGCAGCTGCTGGCGAGCGGCGACGCGGCCGACCCGCGCGTGGCGCAAGTCCAGGCCACGCTCAAGGCCACTGACCCCATCAACATCCAGTTCACCAGCGGCACCACGGGCTTTCCCAAGGGGGCCACGCTCACCCACCGCAACATCCTCAACAACGGCTACTTCATCGGCGAATGCATGAAGCTGGGCCCGGAGGACCGGCTGTGCATCCCCGTGCCCATGTACCACTGCTTCGGCATGGTGTTGGGCAACCTGGCCTGCCTGACGCACGGCAGCGCCATCGTCTATCCCAACGACGGCTTCGACCCGCTGCTCACGCTCGAAGCGGTGCAGGCCGAGCGATGCACCGGCCTGCACGGCGTGCCCACGATGTTCATCGCCGAGCTCGACCATCCACGCTTCGGCGAGTTCGACCTGTCGAGCCTGCGCACCGGCATCATGGCCGGCACCGCCTGCCCCATCGAGGTGATGAAGCGCGTGGTGGAGCGCATGCACCTGGGCGAGATCACCATCGCCTACGGCATGACCGAGACCAGCCCGGTGAGCTGCCAGAGCAGCACCGACACGCCGCTGGCGCGGCGCGTCTCCACCGTCGGCACGGTGCAGCCGCACCTGGAGGTGAAGATCGTCGACCCCGAATCCGGCGCCACCGTGCCGCGCGGGCAGCCCGGCGAGCTGTGCACGCGCGGCTATTCGGTGATGCACGGCTACTGGGGCGACGAGGCCAAGACCCGCGAGGCCATCGACACCGAGGGCTGGATGCACACCGGCGACCTGGCCACCATGGACGCCGAGGGCTACGTCAACATCGTCGGCCGCATCAAGGACATGGTGATCCGCGGCGGCGAGAACATCTACCCGCGCGAGATCGAGGAATTCCTGTACCGCCATCCGCAGGTGCAGGACGTGCAGGTGGTCGGCCTGCCGGACCGCAAGTACGGCGAGGAGCTGTGCGCCTGGATCATTCCCAAGCCCGGCCAGCAGCCCACCGAGGCCGACATCCGCGCCTTCTGCCAGGGGCAGATCGCGCACTACAAGGTGCCGAAGTACATCCGCTTCGTCGACGCCTTCCCGATGACGGTGACGGGCAAGATCCAGAAGTACCGCATCCGCGACCAGATGGCCGAGGAACTGGGCCTGCAGGCCGAGAAGACGGCATGAACGTGCCGCCGGGCTGGATGAGGACAGGCGCGTCCATGGCAGCCGGGCGCTCGTCGGGCGGGCTGCGGCCGGGCTCAGTCGCGCGTGGCGGGGCCGTGCGGCGCCAGTCCGGCGGCGTGGCGCGCGGCGCGCAGCCGCTTGCGCAGGGCGACCTCGGCCAGGTCCAGCTCGCCCACCAGTTCGCGCAGCGAGGCGTCGTTGATGCGGTGCGACTGGCGCTCGGCATACAGCGCATGCCGCTCGGCCTGCAGGCAACCCAGGCGCAGCTCCAGCTCCTGCACGAAGCCCCGCTTGCGCGCCTGCATGGCCTCGGCCTCTTCGGCGCGCGTCTCGGCGGTGGAGGCCGTGGCGCTGTCGTCGTCCAGCAGCTCCAGCCGCACGCGGTACTGCTGGGTGATGCGGCCGACCCGCTCCTGCCGCTCGGCCAGGGTGTCGGCATCGGCGTCCAGCAACTGCTGCTGGCCGCGCACCAGGCTGGCGATGGCCGCATGGCACGCGGCGATGCGGGCGGCGCGCTCTTCCCGCTCCTCGGGGGCCTCCGGTGGCAGCGGCAGTCGGCGCAGCACCAGCGGCAGGCCGATGCTGCCCACCAGCAGCGTGACCAGGATGGTGCCGGTGGCCAGGAAGACGAGCAGCTCGCGCGCCGGGAAGGGCGTGTGCGGATTCACCATCAGCGGGATCGACAGCGCGGCCGCCAGCGTCACCGCGCCGCGGATGCCCGCCAGCGTGATGGCCAGGGTCAGCCGCCAGGAGGGCGCCTCGGGCATGCGGCCGTCGCGGTGGGCCCGGCGCAGGCCGCCGCGCACCGCCAGCTGCAGCCACACCCAGCGCAGCAGCAGCAATGCGGCCGAGATGACCAGCACGTAGCCCACCAGCGTCCAGGCGCCGTGGTGCTTGCTCTCGTCCACCGTGCGCAGGATGGACGGCAGCTGCAGCCCCAGCAGCAGGAAGATGGCGCCGTTGAAAGCCGACTCGATCATGGTCCAGGTGCCTTCGGCCTGCATGCGCTCGGCGATGAACTCGCCGCGCTCCAGGTCGGCGAAGTTGGTGGCGATGCCCGCCGCCACGGCGGCCAGGATGCCCGAGACGCCGATGCGCTCGCCCACGATGTAGGCCGCGAAGGGCAGCAGCACCAGCAGCAGCACCATCTGCGTGGCGGCCACGTCGCCGAGGCGGCGCGTGACCATGGCGCGGGCATGCGCGAAGCCCCAGCCCATCAGCGTGCCGGCGCCCACGCCGCCGAGCGCGATCCACAGGAATTCGCGCGTGGCCTGCGTCCACGAGAACACGCCGGTCAGTGTGGCCGCCACGGCGAACTTCAGCGCCACCAGGCCGGACGCATCGTTGAGCAGCGATTCGCCCTCCAGCACGTGCATGGTCTTGGCCGGCATGCCCAGCCGCCGCGTGATGGCCGAGACGGCCACCGCGTCGGTGGGCGAGACCACCGCGGCCAGGGCGAAGGCCACGGGCAGCGGCATCTCCGGAATCATCCAGTGCACCAGCCAGCCCAGGCCGAACACGGTGAAGGCCACCAGGCCAAAGGCCAGCTTCAGGATCGGCCGGTGCAGCGCGAAGAACTCGCGCTTCGGAATCCGCCAGCCGTCCGCGAACAGCAGCGGCGGAATGAACAGCAGCAGGAACAGCTCGGGATCGAAGGCGATGTGCAGCCCCTGCTGCGGCCAGGACAGGGCAGCGCCCAGCGCGATCTGGATCAGCGGCAGCGGAATGGCGCGCAGGTAGCGGGCGGCGATGCCGGTGAGGGCGCCGAGCATCAGCACCAGCAGGACGGTTTCGACGGTGTGCACTTGTTTTTCTTCTTCAAGGACTTCGTGACGGGGCGGGCAGGCCGGGCTTGGAGTGCCCGATGCCGCCGTCGGTTCGCATCATCTTCGCGTGGCATGCGGCCGCGCGTCAGGCGCCAAGGACATTCATGAGCAAACTGGTCTCCCAACTCAATCCCAGATCCGAGGCCTTCCAGGCCAACGCCGCCGCCATGCGCGCGCTGGTGGAGGACCTGCGTGCCCAGTTCGCGCAGGTGGAGCAGGGCGGCGGCGAGGCCGCGCGCGCCAAGCACACGGCCCGCGGCAAGCTGCTGCCGCGCGACCGGGTGCAACAGCTGCTGGACCCGGGCTCGCCCTTCCTGGAGATCGCGCCGCTGGCCGCGCACGGCATGTACAACGGCGACGCGCCCGGCGCGGGCCTGATCGCCGGCATCGGCCGCGTGAGCGGCGTGGACTGCATGGTGGTGTGCAACGACGCCACGGTGAAGGGCGGCACCTACTACCCGATGACCGTGAAGAAGCACCTGCGCGCGCAGGAGATCGCGGCGCAGAACCGGCTGCCCTGCATCTATTTGGTCGACTCGGGCGGCGCCAACCTGCCGAACCAGGACGAGGTGTTTCCGGACCGCGACCACTTCGGCCGCATCTTCTACAACCAGGCCAACATGAGCGCCGACGGCATCGCGCAGATCGCGGTGGTGATGGGCTCGTGCACGGCGGGCGGCGCCTACGTGCCGGCGATGAGCGACGAATCGATCATCGTCAAGGAGCAGGGCACCATCTTCCTGGGCGGCCCGCCGCTGGTGAAGGCGGCCACCGGCGAGGTGGTGTCGGCCGAGGACCTGGGCGGCGGCGACGTGCATACCCGGCTCTCGGGCGTGGCCGACCACCTGGCGCAGAACGACCTGCATGCGCTGGCGCTGGCGCGG
>NZ_LDSL01000187.1 GCF_001476815.1 Pseudacidovorax intermedius
CTGGGCCGACCTGCTCAAGCCCGAGTACAAGGGCCTGGTGGGCTACCTGGACCCGGCCTCGGCCTTCGTCGGCTACGTCGGCGCCGTGGCGGTGAACCAGGCGCGCGGCGGCAGCATGGACGACTTCAAGCCGGCCATCGACTACTTCAAGGCCCTGCAGAAGAACGAGCCCATCGTGCCCAAGCAGACCGCCTACGCCCGCGTGCTTTCGGGCGAGATCGGCATCCTGCTGGACTACGACTTCAACGCCTACCGCGCCAAGTACAAGGACGGCGCCAACGTGGCCTTCGTGATCCCGAGCGAAGGAACGGTGGTCGTCCCCTACGTGATGAGCCTGGTGGCCAAGGCGCCGCATGCGGCCGATGCCAAGAAGGCGCTGGACTTCGTGCTCTCCGACGAAGGCCAGGCCGTCTGGGCCAAGGCCTACCTGCGGCCGGTGCGCGCGAGCGCCATGCCCAAGGAGGTGGAAGCGCAGTTCCTGCCTGCCAGCGAGTACGCCCGCGCCAAGCCGGTGGACTATGCGCGCATGGCTGCTGTGCAGAAGGCCTTCTCCGAGCGCTACCTGAAGGAAGCGCGCTGAGCCGATGCAGCGACCGCAGCTGATCCTGCTGGCCTGCGCCCTGCCGGCCGGCATCTTCTTCCTGGCCTTCTGGCTGCTGCCCGCGCTGCAGCTGCTGGCCCTGCCGGCGCGCGAAGGGGCCTCGGCCTACTTCGCGGTGCTGACGCAGCCGCGCTACCTCACGAGCATGCTGCAGACGCTAGCGCTGTCGGTGGCGGTCACGCTCGCCACCCTGGTGCTGGGCGCGGCCGTGGGGCTGTACCTGGCGCGCCAGCGCTTCGCCGGACGGCGCCTGCTGCTGGCCGTGCTGACGCTGCCGCTGTCCTTTCCGGGCGTCATCGTGGGCTTCTTCGTGATCCTGCTGGGCGGCCGGCAGGGGCTGGTGGCGGACATCTCGTCCAGCCTGGGCGGCGAGCGGCTGACCTTCGCCTACGGGCTGCTGGGCCTGTTCCTGGCCTACCTGTACTTCTCGCTGCCGCGGGCCATCGCCGCCTACACGGCCGCGGCCGAGGCCATGGACCCGGCGCTGGAAGAGGCCGCCCGCTCGCTCGGTGCCTCGCGCATCGCCATCGCCCGCGACGTGTGGGTGCCCGAGTTGGCGCCCACCACGCTGGCCTGCGGTGCCATCGTCTTCGCCACCGCCATGGGTGCCTTCGGCACGGCCTTCACGCTGGCGAGCAAGTTCGAGGTGATCCCGATCACCATCTATGACGAGTTCACCAACTACGCCAACTTCGCGCTCGCGGCATCGCTGTCGATCGCGCTGGGGCTGGTGACCTGGGCCGTGCTCTTCATTGCACGCCGCTTCAGCGGGGAGGCCAACGCATGACGGCACGCAGCGGTACATCGCGCTCGCCCGTGTTGGCAACGCTCACCGGCCTGGTGGCCTTCTTCACGCTGGCGCCCATGCTGCTGTCGGTGCTGGCCGGCCTGGTGACCAACTACGGACGCGGCTGGCGCAGCGGCTTCACGCTGCGCTGGCTGGTGGAGGTGTGGGACAGCTACGGCAGCACCGTCACCGGCTCGCTGCTCTTGGCCGCCACCTGCGTGCTGTGCACCGTGCTGCTGGGCGTGCCCTGCGCCTGGGCGCTGGCGCGCAGCCGCACGCGCGCGGCGCGGCTCTTCGAGGAGCTGCTGACGCTGCCCGTGGCCGTGCCGGGCCTGGCCACGGCCCTGGCGTTGATCCTGGCCTACGGCCAGGTGCAGGGCTTCCGCCAGAGCTACGCATTCATCCTCGTGGGCCACGTCGTCTTCACCCTGCCCTTCATGGTGCGCACCGTGGCCTCGGCCTTCCAGCGGCGTGAACTGGTGGCGCTGGACGAGGCCGCGCGCACACTGGGCGCGAGCTTCGTGCAGCGCTTTCTGGGCGTGCTGGTGCCGGCCGTGTTCCCGGCCATCGTGGCGGGCTGCCTGATGGTCTTCACGCTGTCGGTGGGCGAGTTCAACCTCACCTGGATGCTGCACACGCCCCTGACCCGCACGCTGCCCGTGGGCCTGGCCGACAGCTATGCCTCGGCCCGCATCGAAATCGGCTCGGCCTACACCCTCGTCTTCTTCCTCGTCATCCTGCCCGTGCTCTGGGGCCTGCAGGCCGCCGCGGACTTCATTCGCAAACACCATGGAACTTGAACGAACGGCCATCGACATCGAACGCTGCGCCAAGACGTACGCCGACGGCACGCGCGGCCTGCAGCCCACCGACCTGCATGTGGAGCCCGGCGAGGTGCTGGCCCTGCTCGGCCCCTCGGGCTGCGGCAAGACCACGCTGCTGCGCCTGATCGCCGGCCTGGAGGGCATGGACGCGGGCGGCCGCATCCTCTTCGGCGGCCAGGACGTGAGCGACCGGCCGGTGGAGCGGCGCAACGTGGGCATGGTGTTCCAGAGCTATGCGCTCTTTCCGCAGATGAGCGTGGCGGCCAACATCGGCTATGGCCTGCGCATCCGCGGCACGCCGGCCGCGGAGGTCGAACGCACGGTGGGCGAGCTGGTGGAACTGACGCGCCTCACTGGTCTGGAACACAAGCGCCCGGCCGAGCTGTCCGGCGGCCAGCGCCAGCGCGTCGCCCTGGCTCGCGCCGTGGCAGTGCGCCCGCGCGTGCTGCTGCTCGACGAGCCGCTGGCCGCGCTGGACGCCAAGCTCAAGGAATCGCTGCGCGACGAGCTGGCCGAGCTGCTGCGCCGCCTGCACATCACGGCCGTGCACGTCACGCACGACCAGCAGGAAGCGCTGGCCATCGCCGACCGCCTGGCCGTGATGCGCGGCGGCCGCATCGTGCAGGTGGGCCGCGGCGAGGACCTGTACCGCACGCCGGCCCATCCCTTCGTCGCCGAATTCCTGGGCCGGGTGAACCGCCTCGACCGCAACGACGCCGCGCGCCAGCAGGGCGTGGTCATGCTCGGCGGCGTGGCGCTGCCCTGCCCCGACGGCCTGGCCGCGCAACCGGCGCTGCTGGTGCGGCCCGAGGACATCGAACTCGGCCCACCCCAGCCTGGCTGGGGCATGGCCCGCGTCGTGCAGCGCACCTTCCTGGGCGAGCGCGTGCAGTTGCGGCTGGACGCCGGCGACCAGCCCGCACTGCTCGCCGAAGCCGGCCGCGACTGCCCCTGGCAACAGGACCAGCAGGTGGGCATCCGCACCACCGCCGACCGCCTGATGCCCACCACGGAGATTGCCTGATGACCCGCCCCACCTTCCTCGTGCAGCTCACCGACCTGCACATCCGCGAACCCGGCCGCCTGGCCTATGGCCGCATCGACACCGCGCCCTACCTGCGCGAGGCCGTGGCCAGCGTGCTGCGGTTGCGGCAGGCGCCCGATGCCATCGTCATCACCGGCGACCTGAGCGACTTCGGCCGCGAGGCCGAGTACGCGCACCTGGCCGAGCTGCTGGCGCCGCTGGGCACTACGCCCGTCTACCTGCTGCCAGGCAACCACGACGAGCGGGCGCAACTGCGCCGCAGCTTTCCCACGCACAGCTACCTCGGCGACGGCGAGTTCGTGCAGTTCAACGTGGCCGTCGGGCCGCTGCGGCTGATCGCGCTGGACACCGTGACGCCCGGCGCCTCGCACGGCTCGCTGTGCCATCGCCGGCTCGACTGGCTGGCCCGCGAACTGGACGCCAGCCGCGGCCAGCCGGTGGTGATCGCCATGCACCATCCGCCCTTCCGCACGCTGATCGGCCACATGGACGACATCGGCCTGCTCGAGGGCGCGGCCGAACTTGAGGCGCTGGTGGCGCAACACCCGAACGTGGAACGCATCATCTGCGGCCACCTGCACCGAGCCATCGACGTGCGTTTCGGCGGCACCATCGCCAGCACCGCACCCGCGCCGGCCCACCAGGTCTGCCTGGACCTGACGCCCGATGCGCCCTCGGCCTGGACGCTGGAGCCGCCGGGCTTTAGGGTGCATGCGTGGGACGGCCAGCGGCTGGTCACGCACCTGGCGGCGAGTGGCGTTTTCGAGGGGCCGTATCCCTTTCATGACAACGGCGCGTTGATCGATTGAGGCCTCCCGGCGTGCGGCATGCGCCCCACCCGGGACAAGGGCACCGAGGTGGCCTTCGACCTACGGCCACGCTGGCACGCCGCGTGCAGAATGGCTGCCCCTTTTTCGCATTGCCCCGTCTTCCCGAAGGAGCCGCACCCCGTCCATGAAGCACCTGCTGAACCTGCTCGCCGCCGTCGCCCTGCTGGTGTGGGGCACCCATCTCGTGCGCACGGGGGTGCTGCGCGTATTCGGCGGCGATCTGCGCAGGTTGCTGCAGCGCAGCCTGGGCAACCGCTTCTCGGCGGCGCTGGCGGGCATTGGCGTGACGGCGCTGGTGCAGTCGAGCACGGCGACCTCGCTCATGACGTCGTCTTTCGTCGGCCAGGGGCTGATCACCCTGCCCTCCGCGCTGGCCGTGATGCGCGGGGCGGACATCGGCACGGCACTGATGTCGGTGCTGTTCTCCACCGACCTCTCGTGGCTGTCGCCGCTCTTCATCTTCACCGGCGTGGTCTTGTCCATCACCCGCCCGGCCAGCGCGGCCGGCCGCTTCGGCCGCATCCTGATCGGCCTGGGCCTGATGCTGCTGGCGCTGCAGTTGGTGGTGCAGGCCACGGGCCCGTTGTTCGAGAGCGAGGCCATGCGCGCCGTGATCGCCTCGATCACCAGTGACCTGATGCTCGAGATCACCGTCGGCGCGGCCTTGGCCGTGGTTGCCTACTCCAGCCTGGCGGTCGTGCTGCTGGTGGCCGCCATGGCCACGGGTGCCGTGGTGCCGCTGGACGTGGCACTGGGCCTGGTGCTGGGCGCCAACCTCGGCAGCGGCCTGCTGGCGGTGCTGACCACGGCCAAGTCGCCGCCCGCGGTGCGGCAGGTGACGGTGGGCAACTTCCTGTTCAAGCTGCTGGGCGTGGTGATCGCGGCGCCCTTCGTGGGGCTGGTGCTGCGCCAGGCGCCGGACACGCTGACCGCGTCGCCCGCCACGCTGGTCGTGATGTTCCACCTGGCCTTCAACGTGATCGCCAGCGTGGCCTTCATCGGCCTCACGACCGCGGTGGCCAGGCTGTCGATGACGCTGGTGCCGGTGCCGCGCACGCCCGCCACGGGGACGCGGCCGCGGCACCTGGACCCTTCCGCGCTGTCCACGCCCTCGCTGGCCATTTCGAATGCGGCGCGCGAGGCGCTGCACCAGGCCGACGTGGTCGAGAGCATGCTGATCGGCGTGCTCGCCGTGATCCGCGGCAACGACCTTCGGCTGGCCGAGGAGCTGCGCAAGATGGACGACCAGGTCGACCGGCTCTACTCGGACATCAAGTACTACCTCACCAAGATCTCGCGCGAGGCGCTGGGCGAGGAGGAGAGCCGGCGCTGGACCGACATCATCAGCTTCACCATCAACATGGAGCAGATCGGCGACATCATCGAGCGGGTGATCTCCGACATCGAGGACAAGAAGATCCGGCCGCACCGCAACTTCTCCGAGGCCGGCATGGCCGAGATCGTGGAGATGCACGAGCGGCTGGTGGCCAACCTGCGGCTGGGCATGAGCGTGTTCCTGAACGGCAATGTGCGCGACGCGCAGAAGCTGCTGGAGGAGAAGGTGCGCTTCCGCGACCTGGAGCGGGCCTATGCCAACACGCACCTCACGCGCCTGATGGACCGCACGGCGCCGAGCATGGAGACGAGTTCGCTGCACATCGACCTGATCAGCGACCTGAAGCGCATCAACTCGCACATCTGCTCGATCGCGTATCCCATCCTCGACTCGGCGGGGGCGCTGGCGCCGAGCCGGCTGCGGTCGTCGCTGGTGGAGGCGGAGGAGCCGCGCTGAGGTTTGGTGGTGCACCCGGGTTGTTGACCTCGGTGCGCGATGTGCTTGGCGGTGCACTGGTCCGCCGAAATGCGCATCGGGCGCGTCGATCCGCGGGGGTGCATAGCAGGCGCGCCGGTCCGGGCGGGGGTAGGCAGCGCGGCGAGCTTCAGTGAGGCGGTCGGCACTGCGTGCCGACTCCCCTGCGATGCTCGCACACCCGGCCCGCGGCATAACTCGCTGCGCTGCCTGACGGCAGCTCCGCTCAAACAAATGCCGCGAGTCAGACCACGAAGCAGGCCTGTCCTTCGGCAGGCCTGCAGGCCGGGTGCACTGCGCTTCTCGGCGCCTCACAGGCGCACGCCACGCTGCCTACCCCCGCCCGGACCGGAATCGGCTGACGGTGCCGCACTGGCGCACTGGCGCACTGGCGCACCACCATAGTTACGCAGTTACGCAGTTACGCAGTTACGCAGTTACGCAGTTGCGCAGTTGCGCAGTGACGCAGTGGCGGAATGGCACGCTCCCGGAACGACGCCATGAGGCGCTGCGGTCCTTCCACAGCCGTTCGGGCTGGGCGTGTCGAGGCCCTGCACAGCGCTCGAAGAAGCAAGGGGACGCTCGATCCACTGCGGTGGCCGAACCCATCCTCCGGCCACGACGGCGAAGCGTCCGCGAGGGACTGTGTCCCTCATGCCGGCCGATCGAGCACCCGGTCCCTGCGCGCGAGGAGCGGCCCGGCGTGGGCGATGTGTGAAGCGGCGAGAAGCGCAGCGCACCCGGCCTGCAGGCCTGCCGAAGGACAGGCCTGCTTCGTGATCTGACTCGCGGCAGTTGTTTGAGCGCAGCGCGAAGCGCGTAGCGAGTTCTGCCGCGGGCCGGGTGCGCGAGCATCGCAGCGGAGTCGGCACGCAGTGCCGACCGCCTCACTCTGAGCCCGCGACGGGCCGCTCCTCGCGCGCCGCCCCCGCCACAAAAATTCGCCCCGAAACACGCCGAACGCCAAGATGACCGAAACCCACGCCTTGCGTACACGATCCGCCCCCACCCTGCACGCCGTCACACAGACGGCCCGCCCCCACAAGGCCATTGCACTGACCGCAGGCTGACCGCCCCACACCCGCGGGATGATCGGCGCCCCTTGAACACAAGCCCGGGAGAAGACCCATGAACGACATGACCCACACGCACCAGGACGCCACCGGCCTGCTGGACAAGCTGCAATGGCGCTACGCCACCAAGAAGATGGACCCGGCCCAGTCCGTGCCCGCCGACAAGGTCGAGCGCATCCTGGAGGCCATCCGCCTCGCGCCCACCTCCAGCGGCCTGCAGCCCTTCGAAGTGATCGTCGTCACCAACCCCGAAGTGCGCCAGCGCATCCAGGCCATCGCCTGGAACCAAGCGCAGGTCACCGAAGGCTCGCACCTGCTCGTGTTCGCCGCCTGGGACCACTACACGGCCGAGCGCATCAACCACATGTTCGACCTGGTGAACGAAGAGCGCGGCTTCCGCAACGAAGGCTGGGAGGCCTACCGCCAGAAGCTGCTGGCCGCCTACCCGAACCGCCCCGCCGAACAGAACTTCGAGCACGCCGCCCGCCAGGCCTACATCGGCCTGGGCGCCGCCGTCATCGCCGCCGCCTTCGAGCAGGTCGACAGCACGCCGATGGAAGGCTTCGATCCGGCCGCGCTGGACGACATCCTGCAACTGCGTGCGCGCGGCCTGCGCAGCGTCGCCATCCTGCCCCTGGGCTACCGCCAGGCCGATGGCGACTGGCTGGCGAACCTGAAGAAGGTGCGCCGCCCGCGCGAACAGTTCATCACCGAAGTCCGCTGATCGCGGACCGGCCCGCGGCGCGCCTGTGGGCAGCGCTGCGGGGCCGTCGTCCTTCAGGCTGAATGGCCGCGGGTCGCGGCCCGTTCAGCCGGCGAAGCCACCCTCGGCCAGGAAGGCCAGTTCTTCCGGCGTGCTCTCCCGCAGCAGGATCGCATTGCGGTGCGGAAAGCGGCCGAAGCGCTGCACGATGTCGCGGTGCTCCTCGCCGTGGCGCAGCGCCTCCGGCGCCAGGCGTTCGTAGAGCCGCACCGAACGCTGCTGATCGTCCAGCGCCTCCGAATGCGCGAAGGGCAGGCAGAAGAACAGCCGCAGCGGCGCATCGACCCCCATCTCGTGACCCCGTGCCAGCGCCTCGCGCGCGACGGCACGGGCACGCGCATCGGTCGCATACATGTTGGCCGTGCCGCGGAAGGCATTGCGCGGGAACTGGTCCAGCAGGAGCAGCAAGGCCAGCGCGCCCGCCGGCGTCTCCAGCCAGGCATCCAGTTCGCCGCGTGCGGCGCTCAGGTGCAGTTGAAAGCCACGGGCGAAGAACTCGGCATCGAAGGCATCGCTCTTGCGGAACCAGTGGGGCTCGGACGCCCGCCAGAAGTCCACCAGGGCGGCAGCCTCGGGCGGAACGGTCGTGGCAGTGGATGTTGGGCTCATCGGCGCACTCGGCCTGGGCGGCCGCTCGGTCAAATGGCCCGCATGATGCCAGCCCCTGGACCTGCTACAGAAGCCAGGCCGCGGCGGCGTGGCGCAGACCCGTGAAATCACGCGGGCCGCGGCGCCACGACAGCCACGGTCTTCGTCACGCAGCCCGCGGCGCGGCAGTCGCGTCGTCGCCCACCGCCGGCTCGGCCCGCCGCGCATAACGTTGAGCCAGCACCGCGCACGCCATCAGCTGGATCTGGTGGTACAGCATCACCGGCAGCACGATCGGGCCCACCATGGAGGCCGGGAACAGCACGTTGGCCATCGGCACGCCGCTGGCCACGCTCTTCTTGGAGCCGCAGAACACGATGGCGATTCGGTCCTCGACGGAGAAACCTGCGCGCTTGGCAACGGCGTTGGTCACCCCCAGCGCCAAGGCCAGCAGCAGTGCGCTCACCACCGCGACCGCCACCAGGGCCGACAGCGGCAGCTGGTGCCACAGGCCCTTCACCACCGCCGCGCTGAAGGCGGTGTAGACCACCAGCAGGATCGAGCCCTGGTCCACCCACTTGAGCATCTTGGCATTGCGCTGCACGAAACCGCCCACCCAGGGCCGCAGCAGGTGGCCGGCCACGAAGGGCACCATCAGCTGCAGCAGGATGCGGCCGATGGCGTCGAGCGAGGCATTGGCATGGTGGCCCGGCACCACCAGCAGGTTGACCAGCACCGGCGTGATCAGCACACCCAGCAGCGTCGAGGCCGAGGCACTGCACACGGCCGCCGGCACGTTGCCGCGGGCCATGGCCGTCAGCGCGATGGACGACTGCACCGTCGACGGCAGCACGCACAGGTACAGCACGCCGGTATAGAGCGTGGGCGTGACCAGCGGCTGCAGCAGCGGCTTGAGCGCCAGGCCCAGCAGCGGGAACAGCACGAAGGTGCTGGCCAGCACCAGCAGGTGCAGCCGCCAGTGGCCCACGCCGGCCAGCACGGCCTCGCGCGACAGGCGCGCGCCGTGCAGGAAGAACAGCGCCGCGATGGCGGCCGTCGTCAGGGTCTCCATGCCGGCCGCCACCCGCCCCTGCGCGGGCAGCAGGCTGGCCAGGGTCACGGTGCCGATCAGCATCAGCGTGAAGCGGTCGGGCAGGAAGCGGGTGAGCGATGTCATGTGCCGATTGGACGCCCGCGATCGATCCAAGGGAAATGGATTTATCTGATGGTTTTATGATCCAGCCGCATGAATGTGTCGCTGCGCCAGCTCCGGGTCTTCCTCGCCGTGGCGCAGCTGCGCAACTTCAGCCGCGCCGGGCAGGAGGTCGGCTTGACCCAGCCGGCCGTCAGCCGCGCCATCCACGAACTGGAGTCGCAGCTGGGCCTGAAGCTGCTGGACCGCACCACGCGCGAGGTCGCCCTGACCGAAGCGGGGCGCGCCCTCGCGCTCAAGCTGGCGCGGGTGCTGGACGAGCTGGACCAGTCCCTGGCCGAAGTGCGCGACCTGGGCCGCCTGCGCCGCGGCAAGGTGCGCGTGGCCAGCAGCCCGACGCTGTCGGCCTACCTGATGCCGGCCTGCATCGCCGCCTGCGTGCGCGAGGAGCCCGACATCCAGCTGCTGCTGCTCGACCGCATCCAGCAGGACGTGCTGACCAGCGTGCGGGCCGGCGAGGTCGACTTCGGCGTGGTGATCGAGCCTTCGGCCGACGACGACCTGCATTCCGAGCCCATCATGCGCGACCCCTTCGTGCTGGTGGTGCCGCAGGGCCACCGGCTGGCGCGCAAGGCCGCGGCGCCCTGGTCGGCGCTGGATGGCGAGCCGCTGGTGCTGCTCGACCATGCCTCGGGCAGCCGCCGGCTGATCGACGAGGCGCTGGCCCGGCACGGCGCGCAGTGCCCGGTGGCGCAGGAGCTGGGCCATCCGACCACCGTCTTCCAGATGGTGGTGGCCGGCCTGGGCATCAGCGTGATGCCGGCCCTGGGCCTGCCGCCCGGCGGCCTGGCCGGCCTGCAGGTGCGGCCGCTCACGCCGAAGGTCGAGCGGGCCATCGTGCTGGTGCACCGGCGCAATCGCCAGCCCTCCCCGCTCGCACTGCGCGTGTGGGAGCTGGTGCGGGCCACCGCGCGCGAGCGCGAGGCCCAGGGAGCAGTCCCGCGGACCTGAGGCGGCCCTCCCCGCGGGACGCCGTCATCAGTCCAGCGTCAGCACCGTGCAGCCCGTGGTCTTGCGGGCTTCCAGGTCGCGGTGCGCCTGCTGCACGTCCGCCAGCCGGTAGCGCTGTTCCACCGGGATCTTCACCGCGCCGCTGCGCACCACCCCGAACAGGTCGTCGGCCATGGCCTGGGTGCTCTCGCGCGTGGCGATGTGGGTGAACAGCGTCGGCCGCGTGATGTAGAGCGAACCCTTGGCGCCCAGCTGGCCGATGTTGACCGGCGGCACCAGGCCGGAGCCGTTGCCGAAGCTGGCCAGCAGGCCGAAGGGCCGCAGGCAGTTGAGCGAACCCTCGAAGGTGTCCTTGCCCACCGAGTCGTACACCACCTTCACGCCCTGGCCGCCGGTGATCTGCCGGACCCGCTCGGCGAAGTTTTCGCGGCTGTAGTTGATGCAATGGGCGGCACCGTGGGCCAGCGCCAGTTCGCACTTGGCGTCGCTGCCGGCGGTGCCGATCAGCTGCAGGCCCAGCGCCTTGGCCCATTGGCAGGCGATCAGGCCCACGCCGCCGGCCGCTGCGTGAAAAAGCACGAAGTCGCCCGCCTGCAGGCCCTCGGCCGGCAGCGTCTTGCGCAGCAGGTACTGCGCCGTCAGGCCCTTGAGCATCATGGCCGCGCCGGTCTCGAAGGAGATGGCGTCGGGCAGCCGGCACACGCAGCGCGCCGGCATCACGCGCAGCTCGCAATAGGCGCCGGGCGGCTGGCTGGCATAGGCCACGCGGTCGCCTGCCGCCAGATGCGTCACGCCCTCGCCCACCGCCTCGACCACGCCGGCCGCCTCCATGCCCAGCTGCAGCGGCATCGGGAAGGGATAGAGCCCGTTGCGCTGGTAGACGTCGATGAAGTTCAGGCCCACGGCATGGTGGCGCACCCGGATCTCGCCGGGGCCGGGTTCGCCGACCTCGACCTCCACCAGCTTCAGTTCCTCGGGACCGCCCTGGCGGTCGATGCGGATGGCTCTGCTCTTGTGGGTCATGGGTTCATCTCCTGGTTCTCGTGGGATCGAAACCGTTGCCGGCCCCGTCGCCGCCGCCGGGCGCAGGGCCACGCGCGTCAGTAGGTGCCGGGATAGGCCCCGCCGTCCGCCAGCCAGTTCTGGCCGGTGACATAGGCCGCATGCATGCTGCACAGGAAGGCGCAGATGGCGCCGAATTCCTCGGGCGTGCCGAAGCGGCGCGCGGGAATGGTCTTCTTGCGCGCCTCGTGGATGGCGTCCACCGTCTGGCCCGTCTTCTTGGCGGCGGCGGCGGCCGTGCCCTGCAGCCGGTCGGTGTCGAAGCTGCCCGGCAGCAGGTTGTTGAGCGTCACGCCCTTGGCGGCCAGGCCGGTGCGCGCCACGCCGGCCACGAAGCCCGTCAGGCCGCTGCGCGCGCCGTTGGACAGGCCGAGGATGTCGATGGGCGCCTTCACCGAGCTGGAGGTGATGTTGACGATGCGGCCGAAGCCCCGGGCCGCCATGCCGTCGACCGTCGCCTTGATCAGCTCGATGGGCGTCAGCATGTTGGCGTCCACGGCCTTGATCCAGGCTTCGCGGTCCCAGTCGCGGAAGTCGCCGGGCGGCGGGCCGCCGGCGTTGGTGACCACGATGTCGTAGTCGGCATGCGCGGCGAAGGCCTGGGCACGGCCCTCGGCGGTGGTGATGTCGGCGGCCACCCATTTGACGAAGGGCGCGTCGCCGCTGGCCGGGCGCTCGGCCTCCAGCCTCGCGGCGGCGGCCTGCAGTGCCTCGGCGCCGCGCGCCACGATGACCACGTTGACGCCCTCGCGCCGCAGCGCCTGTGCGCAGCCGAAGCCCAGACCCTTGCTCGCGCCGCACACCAGCGCCGTTCTGCCTGCGATTCCCAGATCCATGTGAAGAAGACTCCTAGATGAAGATGCCGCGCCGGACCCGCCGGGCAGCGATGGGGCGCAAGGGTAGCGGAGCCGCGCGATCCGTGCTCAGGGCCGGGTGAAGACGTAAATGCCGGCCAGCACGAGCGCGGTGCCTGCGGCGATCCAGACCGTGAACGGCTCGCCCAGCAGCAGCACGCCCATCAGCAGCGTGGACATGGGGCCGATCATGCCGGTCTGCGCCGCCACGGCGGGGCCGATGCGCTCGATGGCCATCATCACCGCCAGCACGGGCACCGCCGTGCACAGCGTGGCGTTGAGCACCGACAGCCAGATCACCGGCGGCGCCACGTCCAGCGCCGTGCCGATGGGCCGCAGCACGAGGTACTGGCCGATGCACAGCAGGCAGGCCACCGTGGTGGCCAGGCCCACCAGCCGCAGCGAGCCCAGCCGCTTGACGAACTCGCCGCTCCACACGAGGTAGATGGCATAGCTGATGGCGCTCAGGAAGACCAGGAAGGCACCCCAGGCCGTCGCACCGCCCTGCCCCAGCCCCAGCTCGTGGCCGAAAACCAGCATCACCCCCGCATAGCTGATGGCCGCGCCCAGCAGCTGCTTGCCGCGCACCTTGCGGCGGTAGACGGCCCAGCCGAACAGCATCACCAGCGTGGGGTTGAGGTACAGGATCAGCCGCTCCAGGCTGGCCGAGATGTAGGCCAGACCGGCGAAGTCCAGGAAGCTCGCCAGGTAGTAGCCCGTGAGCCCCAGCCCGCACACGCCCAACCAGTCGCGGCGCGTGAGCGGCGGCTTGCCGCGGCCCGCCCACCACGCCATGCCGGCGAACAGCGGCAGGGCGAACAGCATGCGCAACATGATGAGCGTCACGGCGTCCACGCCATGGCGGTAGGCCAGCTTGACGATGATGGCCTTGCCGCTGAAGGCAATGGCCCCGAACACCGCCAGCAGCAGGCCGGTGCCCATGCCGGCGCGGGCCTTGGGGGAAAGGGAAGAAGACGCCGCGCCGCTGCTCATCTCACCAACCGGCAGCCAAGCCGTCGCGGCGCGGATCGCTCGCGATCACGTAGCCCTCGGTCTTCGGATCGCCCATGCGCCAGATGAACTGGCCGGCACCGAAGTCCTGGTAGGAGTCGTTGATGACGTCGATCTCGTGGCCCATGCCGCGCAGGCCGTCGACCACGGCCGGGCTCATCGCCGACTCCACGTTGATGTTCAGCCCGGCGTTGAAGCGCCAGCGCGGCGCATCGCAGGCGGCCTGTGGGTTCTGGTGGTGGTCGATCATGCGCACCAGCGTCTGCATGTGGCCCTGCGGCTGCATGTTGCCGCCCATCACGCCGAAGCTCATCACCGGCTGACCATCCTGCGTGAGGAAGCCCGGGATGATGGTGTGGAAAGGCCGCTTGCCCGGCGCCACCTGGTTGGGGCTGCCGTCGGCCAGGCTGAAGCCGTGGCCACGGTTCTGCAGGCTGATGCCGAATTCGGGCTCCACGCAGCCAGAGCCGAAGCCCATGTAGTTGCTCTGGATGAAGCTCACCATCATGCCGCTCTCGTCGGCGGCCGTGAGGTAGATGGTGCCGCCCTTGACCGGGTTGCCGGCCTGGAAGTCCTGTGCGCGGTGCATGTCGATGAGTTTTGCACGGCTGGCCAGGTAGGCGTCATCGAGCATTTGCTCGGGGGTCACCGTCATCGACGATGGCTCCGACACGTAGCGGTAGACGTCGGCGAAGGCCAGCTTCATGGCCTCGATCTGCAGGTGCTGGGCCTGGGCTGAATCGATGGCCATCGACGCGATGTCGAAGTTGGACAGGATGCCCAGCGCGATCAGCGCGGCGATGCCCTGGCCGTTGGGCGGGATCTCGTGCAGCGTGTAGCCGTGGTAGTCCTTGCTCACCGGCTTGACCCACTCGGGCTTCCAGTTCGCCAGGTCGGCGGTCGTCAGGCTGCCGCCGTTGGCGGCCGAGAAGCGGGCCAGGGCCTCGGCGATCTCGCCACGGTAGAAGGCCTCGCCACGCGTCTGTCCGATGGCCCGCAACGCGCGCGCCGCGGCCGGAAAGCGGAACAGCTCGCCCACCTCGGGCGCGCGGCCCCAGGGCATGAAGCTCTGCGCGAAGCCGGGCTGGTCGTGCAGGATGGGCGTGGCGGCGGCCCACTTCTGCTGCACCACGGGCGGGATCAGGTAGCCGCGCTCCGCCACCTCGATGGCCGGCACCATCAGGTCGGCGAAGGGCAGCTTGCCGAAGCGCTCCGACAGC
Source organism: Pseudacidovorax intermedius (assembly GCF_001476815.1). Taxonomy (GTDB): domain Bacteria; phylum Pseudomonadota; class Gammaproteobacteria; order Burkholderiales; family Burkholderiaceae_C; genus Xenophilus; species Xenophilus intermedius_A. The sequence goes on from NZ_LDSL01000187.1 coordinate 14,633, forward strand.
GCGGCCCAGGCGCCGACGGCGCCCGGCACCGTCACCGAATCCATGCCGCGCATGGGCGGGGTCCTGGCGTCGGCGCCATGCTTGCGGCGGAAGTACTCGGGCGTCCAGCCCGCCGGCGCACAGCCGGAGCTGTTCAGGCCGTGCAGCTGCTGGCCGTCCCACAGGATGCAGAAGGCATCGCTGCCCAGGCCGTTGCTCACCGGCTCCACCAGCGTCATGACGGCCGCGGTGGCGATGGCGGCATCCACCGCGTTGCCGCCCTGGTGCAGCATGCGCAGGCCGGCCTGCGCGGCCAGCGGGTGCGAGGTCGACACCACGTTGCGGGCGAAGACCGGGATGCGGGTGGAGGGATAGGGGTTGCCGTAGTCGAAGCGCTTCATGGGAATGTCCTGCAGGGGCTGTTGTGCGTGGTCGAAGGCGATCAGTCGTTGGTGATCTTGCGCTCGACGATGATCTTCTTCCACTTGGCCGCGTCCTGCGCCACCAGGGCCGCGAACTGGGCCGGCGTGCTGGTGGCCGGCTCGATGCCGAGCTTTTCGAGCTTCTCGCGCACCTCGGGATCGGTGGTGGCCTGTGCCGCGGCCGTGTTCACGCGCGCCACCAGCTCCGCCGGCAGGCCCTTGGGGCCATAAAGGCCGAACCAGGTCACCGACTCGAAGCCCGGCAGCGTGTCGGACACCGGCGGCAGCTCGGGCACCAGCGGGCTGCGCTTGAGCGAGGTCACGGCCAGCGCGCGCAGCCGCCCGTCGCGCACGAAGGGCAGGCCCGTGGGCAGCGCGTCGAACAGCAGGTCCACCTTGCCGCTCACCAGGTCCGGCATGGCCAGGGCCGTGCCCTTGTAGGGAATGTGGGTGACGAACACGCCCGCCATCGACTTGAACAGTTCCGCCGTCAGCTGCACCACGGTGCCGTTGCCGCTGGAGGCATAGTTGAACCGGCCGGGATTCTTGCGGGCCAGCTCGATCCATTCCTTCACGCTGCGCGCGGGCGAGCTGTTGGGCACCAGCATGATGCTGGGCGCATTGCCCACGTGGCCGATGGGCGTGAAGTCGCGCACCGTGTCATAGGGCAGCCTGGCGGTGATGGAGGGGCCGATCGCATGCGTGCTGGTGGTGGCCAGCAGCAGCGTATAGCCGTCGGCCGGCGCCTTCGCGGCCAGGTCGGCGCCGATGGCGCCGCCGGCACCGGGCTTGTTGTCCACCACCACGGAATTGCCGAGCTTCTCACCCATCTTCTGCGACAGCGTGCGGGCGAACAGGTCGGTGGCGCCGCCGGCCGGGAAGGGCACGATCAGCCGGATCGGCTTGGACGGGTAGCTCTGCGCCAGCGCGGCGCCGGCGGGAAGCAGCGAGGCCGAGGCGGCCTGCAGGAAATGTCTGCGTTGCATCGTCATGGACAAAAGAAGGGTGTCGGTCGGCCGCCCGTCAGCCGGCGGCCGCGCGGCGCCGATTGGAACGCTTTCCGCACTGATGAGGAAATGGATTTGGTTGATGAATTCATGCGGCCGATCTATGAATCCTGCAGCGCTCTCCTCGCCAATGAAAAACGGCACCCGAAGGTGCCGTTGTGGTGTGCAAGGTGCGTGCCGCAGGCGGCCCGCCCCTGCGCCGTCATTCCTCGACGAAGGCTTCCTCGCGCTTGGACTTGACCGAGGGCAGCAGCACGATCACCAGCAGCAGCACCGCCAGCAGCAGCAGGCCGGCCGAGATCGGCCGCGTGACCAGCACGCTCCATTCGCCGCGCGACAGCAGCAGCGCGCGGCGCAGGTTCTC
>NZ_LDSL01000188.1 GCF_001476815.1 Pseudacidovorax intermedius
CGCGCGCCGCCCAGGCCGCCGGCGCCGCGGCGCTGGACGTGATGCCGCCCCACCACTGGCTGCGCTTCGGCTTCACGCCCGGCCATGCGCTGCAGTACTTCGAGGCCATCCACCGCGCCGCGCCCGAACTGGACCTGGTCTGCCACGTCTACCCCGCCTGGACGCGCGCCTCGTACAGCTCGCAGCTGCTGGCCGAACTGGCCCGCCTGCCCTACCTGCAGGCCTTCAAGGTCGGCCAGCGGGACATGAACAAGTACGCCCGCGACATCCAGGCCATCCGCGAGGCCAACCCGGCCAAGGCCATCCTGACCTGTCACGACGAATACCTGCTCGCCTCGATGGTGCAGGGCGTGGACGGCGCGCTGGTGGGCTTCGCCACCTTCATCCCGCAGCTCATCATCGACCTGTGGGCCGCGGTGAAGGCCGGCGATCTGAAGAAGGCCATGGAGGTCCAGGCCGTGATCACGCCGCTGAAGGATGCCGTCTACGGCGGCGGCGAGCCCACGGGCGAGGCCCACGCCCGCATGAAGGGCGGCATGTACCTGGCAGGCGTGCTGGAGCGCGCCACCGTGCGCCCGCCCACCGAGGCGCCGAACCCGCAGGAGATGGATGCCCTGCGCGCCGCCTGCCGCCAGGCCGGACTGCTGCGCCGCTGAGCCGTCCGCACGGCTCCCCAGAACAACGACACCGGAGACAACACCATGCTGCAACGCAGACGCTTCCTGCACGGCGCCCTGGGCGCCGCCACGCTGGCCGCCGCCGCGCCCGTGATGGCGCAGGGCTGGCCCAACCGGGTGGTGCGGGTGATCATTCCCTTTCCGCCCGGCGGCACGCTCGACACGGTGGGCCGCATGCTGGCCCAGAAGCTGGGCGAGCAGATGGGCCAGACCTTCCTGGTCGAGAACCGCCCGGGCGGCAATGGCGCCATCGGCGCCGAGGTGGTGGCCAAGGCGGGCAACGACGGCTACACGCTGCTGTTCAACGCCTCGACCTTCACCACGGCGCCGATGACCATGAAGTCGGTGCGCTACGACGTGGTGCGCGACTTCGCGCCGGTGGCCCTGGTGGCCAAGGCGCCGCTGTCGGTGGCGGTCAACAAGAACCTGCCGATCACCGACGTGCGCTCGCTGATGGCATACGCCAAATCCAACCCAGGCAAGATGACCTTCGCGGTCGGCTCCATCGGCTCGGCCGGCCACCTGGCCACCGAACTGCTGCGGCGCGCCGGCAACCTGGACTACCTGATCGTGCCGTACAAGGGCACGGCACCCGCCTTCCAGGACTTGATCGGCGGGCAGATCGATGGCTTCATCGACCCGATCCTGGGCTCGCTGCAGTACCACAAGAGCGGCATGCTGCGCGTGGTGGCCGTCACCTCGGCCCAGCGGGCGGCCAGCCTGCCCGATGTGCCGACGTTGGCCGAGACGCTGCCGGGCTACGAGTTCTACAGCTGGTACGGCCTGTGGGCGCCCGCGGGGACACCGGCCGACATCACCCGCCGGCTCAATGCCGAGACCAACAAGGCCCTCGCCGGCGAGATGAAGACGCTGCTGGGTTCGCAGGGGCTGCTGCTCACGCCGGGCACGGCGGAGGAATTCGCCGCCTTCCAGCAGGCCGACATGGAGCGCTCGCGCAAGATCATCACGGAGGGCAACATCCGTGTCGACTGAGGGCAGCACCGCGCAGCCGCATGCCGTGGTCAGCGGCAGCAGCAGCGGCATCGGGCGCGCCATCGCCCTGGCGCTGCTCGATGCCGGCTGGCAGGTCAGCGGGCTCGATGCCGCGCCTGCGTCGATCGTGCATGCCGCCTTCACGGGCCACACCCTCGACCTGCGCGACGGCACCGCCATCGCACGCTTGTGCGCCGCGCTGTCGCCGGTCCAGGCCCTGGTGCATGCGGCCGGCGTGCTGCGCGTCGGCCCGCTGGGCCATCTCGATGCCGAAGCCGGCGAGCTGATGTGGCGCCTGCATGTGGACGCCGCCAGCCGCCTGGCCGACGCGCTGGTGCCCGGCATGGCCGAGCGCCGCCAGGGCCGTGTCGTCTTAATCGGCAGCCGGGTGGCGCAAGGCATGCCCGGCCGCAGCCAGTACGCGGCCACCAAGGCCGCCTTGGTGGCGCTGGCCCGCAGCTGGGGCGCCGAGGTGGCGGCGCAGGGCGTGACAGTCAACGTCATCTCGCCCGCCGCCACGGCGACCGGCATGCTGCAGGACCCGGCCCGCGCCGGCAGTGCGCCGCGGCTGCCGCCCATCGGCCGGCTGATCGAGCCGGCGGAAATCGCCGCCCTCGCCACCTTCCTGCTCTCGCCTCAAGCGGCGGCCATCACCGGGCAGGACATCGCCATCTGCGGCGGCTCGTCGCTGCCGCGCTGAGCCCGCGCTCCTCTTTCTTCGACCTTTCACCCACGCGCTTGCCATGAAGATCGTCAACATCCTCGAATCCACGCGGCCCATCCAATCCAACATCCGCAACGCCTACATCGACTTCTCGAAGATGACTCTGAGCCTGGTGGCCGTGGTCACCGACGTGATCCGTGACGGGCGGCCGGTGATCGGCTACGGCTTCAACTCCAACGGCCGCTACGGCCAGGGCGCGCTGATGCGCGAGCGCTTCATCCCGCGCGTGCTGGAGGCCGACCCGGCCAGCCTGCGCGACGAGACGGGCGACAACCTCGACCCGCACGGCATCTGGGCCTGCATGATGAGCAACGAGAAGCCCGGCGGCCACGGCGAGCGCTCGGTGGCGGTCGGCACCATCGACATGGCGGTGTGGGACGCCGTGGCCAAGATCGAGGGCAAGCCGCTCTTCCAGCTGCTGGCCGAGCGCTACGGCAACGGCCAGGCCAACCCGCGCGTCTTCGTCTACGCGGCCGGCGGCTACTACCACCCGGGCAAGGGTCTGGACGGCCTGCGCCAGGAGATGGAGGGCTACCTGGCCCGTGGCTATTCGGTGGTCAAGATGAAGATCGGTGGCGCGCCGCTGGCCGAGGACTGCGCGCGCATCGAGGCCGTGCTCAAGATGCTGGCGCCCGGCCAGCAACTGGCGGTGGACGCCAACGGCCGCTTCGACCTGCCCACGGCGCTCGACTACGGCCGCGCCTTGTCGCAGTACCCGCTCTTCTGGTACGAGGAGGCCGGAGACCCGCTGGACTACGAACTGCAGGCCCGCCTGGGCGAGGCCTACGCCGGCCCGCTGGCCACGGGCGAGAACCTGTTCTCCATGCAGGACGCGCGCAACCTGATACGCCACGGCGGCATGCGGCCCGACCGCGACTGGCTGCAGTTCGACTGCGCGCTGAGCTATGGCCTGGTCGAGTACCTGCGCACGCTCGACATGCTCAAGGACCATGGTTGGTCACCCAGCCGCTGCATTCCGCACGGCGGGCACCAGATGTCGCTGGCCATCGCGGCCGGCCTGGGCCTCGGTGGCAACGAAAGCTATCCCGACCTGTTCCAGCCCTACGGCGGTTTTCCCGACGGCGTGAAGGTGGACAACGGCCATGTGCACCTGCCGCCGCTGCCCGGCATCGGCTTCGAGGGCAAGGCCGACCTGATCGCGGAGATGCACACGTTGGCGCGCTGAGTGGCCAGCCGCTGGCGGGCGCCTCAGCGCTGCGCGATGTGCGCGCCGGTGAACAGGTCCTTGAATTCGCGCGGCTGCGAACGCCAGTACTGCCGGGGCGCGTTCACCTGCGCACCAAGTTCGGCCGCGGCATGCCAGGGCCAGCGCGGGTCATACAGCATGGCCCGCGCCAGCGCCACCGCGTCGGCCTGGCCTTCGGCAATGGCGGCTTCGGCCTGGCGCGCCTCGGTGATCAGGCCCACGCCCAGGGTCGGCAAGCCGACGCGCGCCTTGACCTCGCGTGCAAAGCCGAGCTGGTAGCCGGGGCCCACCGGGATCTTCTGCAGCGGCGACACGCCGCCGGTGGAGACATGGATGGCGCTGCAACCGCGTGCCTTGAGCGCCTCCGCAAAGGCCAGGGTGCTGGGCAGATCCCAGCCGCCCTCCACCCAGTCGGTGGCGGAGACCCGAACCCATACTGGCACCTCGGCCGGCACGGCGGCGCGCACCGCCTCGAACACCTCCAGCGGGAAGCGCATGCGGTTCTCCAGGCTGCCGCCGTAGCCGTCGCTGCGGGCGTTGGCCAGCGGCGACAGGAACTGGTGCAGCAGGTAGCCGTGGGCTGCATGCAGCTCAATGCCCTGCAGGCCGACGCGCACGGCGCGCTTCGCGGCCGCCACGAAATCGTCGCGGACCTTGGCCAGGCCCGCATCGTCGAGCGCCTTGGGCGGCACTTCCCCATCGCCATGCGGCAATGCGCTGGGCGCCACGGCCAGCCAGCCGCCGGGTTCATCGGGACGCAGTTGGCTGCCGCCGTCCCAGGGCGCGCGGCTGGAGGCCTTGCGTCCGGCATGGGCCAGTTGCACGGCGATCGGCATGTCGGAGTGCCCGCGTACCGCGCGGAGCATGTCGGCCATTGCGGCTTCGGTCGCCTCGTCGTAGAGGCCCAGGTCGGCCGGGCTGATGCGGCCTTCGGGCGAGACGGCGGTCGCCTCCAGGATCAGCATTCCGGCGCCGGACAGGGCCAAGTGCCCGTAGTGGATGCGGTGCCAGTCGGCCGCCCGCCCGTCCTCGGCGGAGTACTGGCACATGGGCGCGATGACGATGCGGTTGGGCAGGGTCAGCGCACCCAGGCGCAGGGGTTCGAACAGGGGACTCATCCGGGAGGCTCCTCGGCGCGCAACGAAAGGACAGGAGCCTAGCGGAGCGCCCCGGCGGTTGCCGCCGTGGGGCCAATGGCGGCCATGCACCCAGCGCGCTCAGCAGCCCAGCAGATCCGCCAGGTGCCCGATGTCCCGCGCGTGGAGGTCGTTGCCGGGCTGCGGCGACACGTCCTTCGGCTGGCCGGGGCCGAACTCGGCGGGCCGCTCGATGTAGGCCGTGGCCAGGCCGCAGTGGCGCGCGGCGGCCAGGTCGCTGTGGTGGGCGGCGGCCAGCATCACGCGGTTGGGCGGCAGGTCGAAGATGCCCGCCACGCCCAGGTAGGTGCGCGGGTCGGGCTTGTAGGCCTTGAACACCTCGGCCGACAGCACGCAGTCCCAGGGCAGGCCGGCGCGCTTGGCCATGTTGGTCAGCAGGCCGATGTTGCCGTTGGACAGCGGGCAGATCGTGTAGCGGCGCTTGAGCCGCGCCAGCCCCGCCACCGCATCGGGCCAGGCCGGCAGCCGGTGCCAGGCGCGGTTGAGCTCGCGGCGGCCGGCGCGGTCCAGCCGGTCCTCGCCGATGGAATAGTCGGAGAGCACGCCCTCCAGAATGCTCAGGTGCAGCTCGTCCAGCAGCGTGAAGCCGCCCTCGCCGGCCTCGATCCGCGCCATGACGGCCTTCATGGCCGGCTGGTAGCCCGCGCGCCAGGCCAGGGCGAAGGCGCTGCCGTCCACGCCGGGCAGCAGGCGCTCGACCTCGGCGGCGATGCCGCTGTGCCAGTCCACCACGGTGCCGAAGACGTCGAAGGCGATGACCTCGATGGAGGCCGGATCGAAAGCGTTGGATGCGGTCATGGCCTGGGACTCTAGCGTCCTGCGAGGCCGGCGTCGCGCATCAGCGCGACAGGGCCTTGGCCTCGCGGGCCAGGGTCTCGATGCGGGCCCAGTCCTTCCGCGCGATGGCGTCGGCCGGCACGATCCACGAGCCGCCCACGCAGGCCACGTTGGCCAGCGACAGGAATTCCGCCGCATTGCCCGCGTGGATGCCGCCGGTGGGGCAGAACCTGACCTCGCCGAAGGGGCCCTGCCAGGCCTTCAGCATGGGTGCGCCGCCCGCCTGCAGGGCCGGGAAGAACTTGAGCTGCTGGTAGCCGTCTTCCTGCGCCATCATGATCTCGCTGCCCGTGGCCACGCCCGGCAGCAGCGGCATGCCGAGGTCGTGGCAGGCCTTGCCAACGGAGCGGGTGTAGCCGGGGCTGACGCCGAAGCGGGCGCCGGCCAGGGCGGCGGCCTGCGCATCGGCCGCGCTGCGGATGGTGCCGGCGCCGGCTACGGCCTCGGGCACTTCCTTGGCGATGCGTTCGATGCACTCGAGCGCCACGGGCGTGCGCAGCGTCACCTCCAGCATGCGGATGCCGCCGGCGGCCAAGGCACGGGCCAGGGGCACGGCATCCTGCGGGTCCTGCAGCACGATGACGGGAATGACGGGTGCGTCGTGCATCACGTCGAGGGCGGTGAGGGGCTGGTTCATGGCTGAGGCCTTGGCAAGGCGAAAGAAGGTTTCAGAGGGAGGAAGGACGCGGATCAATGCGGGCACCCGGCCCCAGACCGTTCAGGCTGAGCCTGTCGAAGCCGGGGCACACGGGGATGAAAGCCCTTTCGAAGCTCAGTCGCGGGGCCGGGTTTGGCAACACAGGGGCGGGCTCAGAGCCAGGTGCAGGCGCCCTCTTCCGCGGTGGTGGCGTTGCGGCGCATGCCGGCGAAGAGTTCGCGGCCCAGGCCGCGGCCATCGGCGAAGCGTTGCTCGGCCGACATGACGGCCGCCTCGCGCTGGGCCCATTCGTCCTCGGGCACCAGCACGGCGAGCGTGCCGGCCACGGCGTCCAGGCGGATCAGGTCGCCATCGCGCACCTTGGCCAGCGGACCACCGGCGGCGGCCTCGGGCGAGACGTGGATGGCGGCCGGCACCTTGCCCGACGCACCGCTCATGCGGCCGTCGGTGACCAGCGCCACCTTGAAGCCCTTGCCCTGCAGCACCGACAGCGGCGGCGTGAGCTTGTGCAGCTCGGGCATGCCGTTGGCCTGCGGGCCCTGCCAGCGCACGACGCAGACCACGTCGCGCTCCAGCTCGCCGGCCGCGAAGGCCTTCTGCAGCGCGGCCTGCGAGTCGAAGACCTGCGCGGGCGCCTCGATCACGTGCCTGTCGTCGGGCACCGAGGACACCTTGATCACGCTGCGGCCCAGGTTGCCGGTGAGCAGCTTGAGGCCGCCCGTGGCGCTGAAGGGGTTGTTGGCCGGCCGGGCCACGTCCACATCCTTCGACGGCCAGGCGGGCACCCAATGCAGGCCACCGCCGTCGGCGCCCTGCGGGATCTGCGCGTACTCGGCCAGGCCGCCAGGGCGCACGGTGCGCACGTCGGCATGCATGAGCCCCGCCGACATCAGCTCGTGGATCACGAAGCCGGGGCCGCCCGCCTGCTGGAAACCGTTCACGTCGGCCGTGCCATTGGGATACACGCGCGTCAGCAGCGGCACCACGTCCGACAGCTCGGAGAAGTCGTTCCAGTCGATCAGGATGCCGGCCGCGCGCGCCACCGCCACCCAGTGGATCAGGTGATTGGTGGAGCCACCGGTGGCCAGCAGCGCCACCATGGCATTGACGATGCAGCGCTCGTCGACCAGCTCGCCGATGGGCGGCACCGTCCAGCCTTCGGCGGTCGTCTTGCCGAGCACGGTGCGCACTGCCTCGCGCGTGAGGTGCTCGCGCAGGCCGTCGTGCGGCTGGATGAAGGCAGTGCCCGGCACGTGCAGGCCCATGGCCTCCATCAGCATCTGGTTGCTGTTGGCGGTGCCGTAGAAGGTGCAGGTGCCCTGGTCGTGGTAGGCGGCCATCTCGGCCTCCATCAGGCCTTCGCGGCCCACCAGGCCCTGGGCCGCCTGCTCGCGCACCTTGGCCTTGGCGCTGTTGGACAGGCCCGAGGGCATGGGCCCGGCCGGCACGAAGACCGTGGGCAGGTGGCCGAAATGCAGTGCGCCGATCAGAAGGCCCGGCACGATCTTGTCGCAGATGCCCAGCATGAGCGCGGCATCGAACATGTCGTGCGTCAGCGCCACGGCCGTGCCCATGGCGATGGTGTCGCGGCTGAACAGCGACAGCTCCATGCCCGGCGTGCCCTGCGTCACGCCGTCGCACATGGCCGGCACGCCGCCGGCCACCTGGGCCGTGGCGCCGAGCTTGCGGGCCTCGTCCTTGAGCACCTCGGGGTAGGTGCGGAAGGGCGCGTGGGCCGACAGCATGTCGTTGTAGGCCGTGACGATGCCGATGTTGGGCGCGCGCTCCGCAACGATGCGCAGCTTGTCGTTGGCGGGCACGCCGGCCACGGCATGGGCCACGTTGGCGCAGCCCATGCGGTCGGAGCCGCGCTGGCGGCCGCCGATCTCGGCGATCTGCTGCAGGTAGGCCGCACGCAGGTCGCGGCTCTTGGCGCGGATGCGTTCGGTGACGGCGTGGAGCGTGGGATGGATCGTGGTCATGGCGCGGGGCTGAATGAACGAAGCCGCCCCATGGCAGGGGCGGCAAGGTGGAACGGTTTCATCCTACCAACGGCAGGACGGCCAGGGCATGAAAACAGGCGGCGGCCCGCGGGAGGCGTCGGAGAGTTTCCACCTGCCGCATCGGACCCCCGCCTTTCGCGTCGCCAAGCCTGAACTCAGGCTGACGGCTCGGCAATGGGCTCGATGCGCCCCATCAGGAACACGAAGGCGACGATGCCGATCACCAGGATCGCGCCCGCCAGCAGGAAGGCGTTCACGAAGGAGCCGGTGGCGCCGACGATGAAGCCGGTGGCGATGGGGGCGGCCGCGCCCATCAGGTTGTTGCCGAAGTTCATCAGCCCGCCCACGGTGCCGACGCCGCCCTTCGGCGCGATCAGCGAGGGCAGCGACCAGCTCACCGGTGCCGCCGCGGCCAGGCCGCCCAGCGCGATGGAGATCCACACGATGGCCCAGACCGGGTCGGTGGTCTGCGTGGCGCCGAACACGGCCAGACCCAGCACCATGCCGCACACCAGCACCGTCTTGCGCACCTTCGATTCCTCGTGGCCCTTGGCGATCAGGTGGTCGATGAGCCAGCCGCCGACGAACAGGTCGCTCAGCGTGGCGACCATCCACGGGATGGCGGCGAAGCCGGCGGACTTGAGGATGCTCATGTGCATGGCCTGCACCAGGTAGCCCGGCAGCCAGGTCAGAAACAGGTAGAAGGAATAGCCGTAGGCCGCGAAGCCCAGCATCAGCCCCCAGACCTTGGGCTGGCGCAGCAGGTAGCCCAGCATGCCGCTGGCCCCGCCGGCCGGTGCGCCCTCGGGGGCGGCGCCGCCCTCGACGATGTGGCGGCGCTCGGTCGCACTCAGCTTCTCGTCCTGGCTCGGGTCGCGGTAGATGAACAGGAAGGCGAAGAAGTACAGAAAACTGAGCGCCGCGCACACGCCGAAGCCCCAGCGCCAGCCGAAGCCCACCACCACGAAGGCGACCAGCGGCACGCCGATCACGTTCGAGAACTTGGCCGCGGCGTCGAAGATGGCCGTGGCCAGCGCCCGCTCGCCGCGCGGGAACCAGTAGCCGGTGGCCTTGGAACTCACCATGAAGCCCGGCGCCTCTGCAATGCCCAGCAGCATGCGCGCCGCGAAGATGCCGGCCCAGCCGCCCGCCAGCGCCGTCAGCGTGGAGGCGATCCCCCACGCAAACGCGCCCCAGCGGCCGATGCGCGTGGGGCCGTAGCGGTCCAGCAGCATGCCGGCCGGCACCTGCAGCAGTGCGTAGGTCCAGAAGAAGGCCGACAGGAAAAAGCCGATCTGCTCGGGCGAGAGATGGAATTCCGCCTGGATCTGCGGCGCCGCCACCGACAGGCTCAGCCGGTCGAAATAGTTGACCAGCACGCCCGCGCCCAGCAGGCCGCCGATGCGCCAGCGCCGACCGGGCACGCGGCCCGTCGGCGCCGCGGATGTCGTGGGTGCCGCACCCGTCGCGGCCGGGGAGTGTGTTGTCGTCATGGTGTCTCCGTCGAAGGAACTGAAAGGGGGGTCAGGCCGCCACGCCCAGCCAGTCGCGCACCCGGGCGGCGGACTGGGCCAGCGGCGCCGTGGCCGGCACCGTCAGCACGCCCGGCTCGCCCACCGGCGACTCCAGCGTCTGGAACTGGCTGTCGACCAGGCTGGCCGGAAAGATGTGCACCGCCTCGCGGGCCTGCACGCGGGCCACCGCCTCGTCGCGGTCGATCTGCATGAAGACGAAGCGCAGGCCCGGCACGGCCGCGCGCAGGCGGTCGCGGTACACCTTCTTGAGGGCCGAGCAGGTCAGCACGGCGCCGCCCTGCCGCGCGGCCATTTCCTCGCCCAGGCGCGCCAGCCAGCCGGCGCGGTCCTCGTCGGTGAGCGGCGTGCCGCTGTGCATCTTGCGGATATTGGCCTCTGGGTGGAAATCGTCGCCCTCGATCAGCGGCAGGCCCAGCACGGCCGCCACGGCCTGCCCCAGGCTGGACTTGCCGCAGCCGGACACGCCCATCACCACCAGCCAGGCGGGATTGCTCGATGTCTCCATGTGCTTTCCATTTGGACAGCGCTATCTTTCGATGGCGCAAAAACGAGGCCGGGCGGCCTCGTGACTGTGCTTCTCGAATGGCGCAGGCCACGCCGGGTCCATTCGATGGATAGCGCTATCCTAAAGCATACTCAGCCACGCCTCCACCTAGGGTTTACACCCACCGCACCCCGATCGATGGACGACAAGCCTTTACGAAGCGGCCGCCGCAGCACCGGTCGCGTGACCCTGCAGGACGTCGCGCGCGCCGCCGGCGTGAGCCCCATCACCGTCTCGCGCGCCCTGCGCGGCGAGCGCGCCGTGGCGCCGGAGCTGGTGGCCCGCGCCCGCGCCGCCGCCGAGTCGCTGGGCTACGTGCCCGACCCGGCCGCCCGCGCCCTGGCCTCGCAGCGCAGCACGCACGTGGCCGTGCTCATTCCGCTGCTGACCAACACGCTGTTCGTCGATCTGCTGGAGGCCGTGCAGCGCACCCTGCGCGCCAGCGGCTTCCAGACGCTGATCGGCGTGACCCACTACGACCCGCGCGAAGAGGAGCAGCTGCTGCGGGAGCAGCTGATGCACCGCCCGGCCGGCCTCATCGTCACCGGCTTCGAGCGCAGCGAGGAGACGCGGGCCCTGATCCAGGCCAGCCGCGTGCCCTGCGTGCACGTCATGGAGACCAGCCGCGCACCCGGCGTGCACTGCGTCGGCTTCTCGCAGCAGGACGCCGGCGAAGCGCTGACCGCGCATCTGCTCGCCCGCGGCGCCCGCCGCATCGCCTATGCCGCCGCCCAGCTCGATGCCCGCGTGATGCAGCGTGCCGAGGGCTACCGCCGCGCGCTGCAGGCCGCCGGCTGCTACGACCCGGCGCTCGAATTCCTGCGGCCCGAGCCCTCGTCCTTCGCCCTGGGCGCGCAGATGTTCGGCCGCATCGTGGCCGAGGCCCGGCCCGACGCCATTTTCTTCTGCAACGACGACCTGGCGCAGGGCGCCCTGATGGCCGCGCCGCGGCTGGGCATTTCAGTGCCCGGCGACGTGCGCGTCGCCGGCTTCAACGACCTGCCCGGCAGCGAGCAGCTGATGCCCAACCTGACCAGCGTGCGCACGCCCCGGCGCGAGATCGGTCAGGCGGCGGCGACCATGCTGCTGGACCTGATGCGTGGCAAGCCCGTGGCGCAGCACTGCGTCGAGCTGGCGTGGGAGGTGGTGGTGCGGGAAAGCGCCTGAGCACGGCGCGCTCCCGGGGAACATTCGACCGCCGCCCGCACCTCACCTTCTCTGTCCCTCCACATCGCTACACCCATGGCCGCCGGCACCCTCTTCACCGTTCTCGCCAACATCCCCTGGGGCCAGGTCGTCGAGAACGCGCCCAAGGTCGCGGAGGGCGCGGCCAAGCTGTGGAGCTCCGTGACGCGGCGCCGCCAGAGCGCCGAGCAGGCCGAGGCCAGCGAGACGACGACACCGCCCGGCCGCCCGCTGACCGAGGCGGAACAGCTGAGGCAGCAGGTCCAGCGGCTGGAAGCCTCGGTGCGCGACATCGAGGCGCAGATGCAGGCCTCGACCGAACTCATCAAATCCCTGGCCGAGCAGAACACCCAGCTCGTCGCGGGCATCGAGCTGAACCGCCAGCGGCTGCAGCGGATGAAGCGGGCGATGGCTGCCCTCACCGCGGTGCTGGCCGCAACGCTGCTCTTCCTCTTCACGCGCTGACGCCGACGCTGCCGACGCGCGCGGCGCAACGACGCGCACAAAAAAGCCCGGCCAGGCCGGGCTCGTCGATGGCGAAGCGCTGCCGCTCAGTCGACCAGCTTCACTTCCACGCGGCGCGCAGCGGCGTTGTCGCCCTGGCCGCCGACGGCGACGGCCGGCTTTTCGAGCGTGACGCGGTCCTGCGGCACGCCCAGGCCCACCAGCACGTCGCGCACGGTGATGGCGCGCTGCTTGGCCAGTTCCTCGTTCTTGGCCGGGTCGCCCGTCGTGTCGTGGTAGCCCGAGACGACCGCCTTGCGGCCGTTCTGCACGCCCTGCAGCACCAGGGCCAGGGCCTCGGCAGCGCCGGGCGCGATGTCCGCGCTGCCGGTGGCGAAGTAGAACTTCACCACGCCGCCTTCCACGCGCACGCTGGCGCCTTCGGGCACCACGGCCACCACCGTCTCGGTGATGACGGCCACGCCCGTGGCCGGGGCGGCGGGCGCGGTGCTGGCGGTGCCGGCCGCGTCGGCATCGTTGCCGGGCAGGCCGTAGTGGTAGACGGCGGCGCCGATCGTGGTGGCGACGATCAGGGCGATGAGCACGAACACCAGGCCAAGGGCAAAGCGTTGCTGGGAGTCGTCGTCGGTGGCGGTGGACATGAGGCTGCGTCTCTCGGGATGTTGAAGGGTGGCCATGGGAATGCCTTGGCAATAATGGGCCGCGTGAAGCCCGTTTCAGAAGCCGAAATTCTAGGTGCCACACCCCTGCCGCCCCTTGTCGGCGCATTGCCACCGGCCGTGCGCGACCCCGGCCCGTTGCTCGAACGCACCATTGCCGAATGGGGCGGGCAGGACGACCTGTGGCTCTTCGGCTACGGCTCGCTGATCTGGAACCCCGGCTTCGACCACAGCGAGGCCCGGCCCGCGCAGGTTGCCGGCTGGCACCGGGCGCTGAAGATGTGGAGCCGCGTCAACCGCGGCAGCATCGACAAGCCCGGGCTGGTGTTCGGCCTGCTCAGCGGCGGCAGCTGCCGCGGCATGGTGTTCCGCATCCCGCAGGCCATCGCGCTGGAGACGCTGGGCCGCCTGTGGCTGCGCGAGATGCCCACCGGCGTGTACGACCCGCGCTGGCTGCAGTGCCGCACCGCCCAGGGGCCGGTGCGGGCCCTGGCCTTCACGCTGTCACGCAAATCGCCAAACTTCACCGGCACCCTCAGCGAGGAACGCTACCGCGAGATCTTCGCCACCGCCGTGGGCCGCTACGGCAGCTCGCTGGACTATGCGCGGCAGACGCTCGAGGCACTGCAGCGCCACGGCATCCGCGACTCGGCCCTCGCACGCCTGCTGCGGCTGGCCGCCCGGGCGCCGGGGCAACTGGCGACCTCGGCCGACAGCCAGGCGCACGCGGCATCGCTACACCTGAGCCGGTCCGATTCCAACCCTTCCCCATCCCAAGGAAACACGCCATGAACCTCCGCCCCGCCCTGCCCTCCTCCCGCCTGCTGGCCGCCTTTGCCCTTGCCGGCTCCAGCCTGCTGCTCGCGGCCTGCGCCGGCATGGGCATGGGCGCCTCGCGCGCCACCGCCACCCTGGCGCCCACCGGCGCGATCACGCCCAACCCGACCATGGGCCAGGTCACGCTGACGGCGCTGGACCACGGCGTGCGCGTGGCCGGCGAGGTGCGCGGCCTGCCGCCCGGCTCGGAGCACGGCTTCCACATCCACGAGAAGGGCTCCTGCGCCGACAACGGCAATGCCTCGGGTGGCCACTTCAACCCGACCGGCGTCACGCACGGCAAATTCGGCGCGCCCGGCAGCCATGCTGGCGAGCTGCCCAGCCTGGTGGCCGATGCCAATGGCGTGGCCCGCTTCAGCGTGGACGTGCACAGCATCTCGCTGACCGACGGTGCGGCCAACAACGTGGTGGGCCGTGCGATCGTGGTGCACCGCGACCGCGACGACTACACCAGTCAGCCGGCCGGCAATTCCGGCCCGCGCATCGCCTGCGGCGTGATCACGCGCTGAGCCGCCAGGGCTCAGAACGCGGTGGTGATGGCGTCGACCACGTTGTAGGCCTCGTCCACCACCGGCATCCAGCGCCACTTGTCGAAGGTGGTGCAGGGATGAGAAATACCGAGCCCGACGCGCTCGCCCACCACAGGGGCGAGCGCGTCGTCGCTGTCGTCCCAGTGCAGGTAGGCATGCTGGTCGTTGAGTGCGGTAATTTTCCAGCTCCAAGGTACGCCCGTCGGGGCCTGCGCGCCGCGGACGGCACGCGCGAAGGGGATGGGCATCGTGATGTCGAAGGAGACGTCGCGCCGCCCGGCGGTAAGGATCGCGAGCCGCGGCTCGGGGCACGATTGAACAGCGGCCCAGACCTCCATGGCGGGGCGCAGCCCATCTTCGGCGCAGTCGCAGCCGATGCGCGCATTCACCTGACCCATCATGCGCGTGTAAAAGCCGTGGTCGTGGGTCACGTAGCAGCCCGAGCGAAGCAGGCCGCGGACCGGCCGCCCGAGCGCCGGCCGTAGGCGACCGGCCACCAGGTCGAAGACGGCCGAGCCGCCGGCAGAGCACAGCACCTCGTCGGTGTCGAACAGGTCCTCATCGCCGCACAGGCGGGCGACCGCCTGCACGCGGTCCATCAGGGCCGTGGCCAGCGCCGAATCGGCGGCCGAATCGCCCGTGGCCCAAAGGCCTTCGTAGCATTCGATGCCCACCAGCCGCACGGCCGCGCTCGCGCCAAGGGCGCGCGCCAAGGCAATGGCTTCTTCCTCCGTGCGGCAGCCGGTGCGGCCGCCGTCCAGGCCGATTTCCAGCATCACCTCGAAAGGCCGCGTGTGGGGCCGGCCCGCGGCCCAGACCTCGATCAGCGCCAGTTGCGCGGACGAATCGACGAGGAAGACCACGCGCAGCCCGTCGTGCGCGGCAAGCATCTGCTGAATGCCGGCCAGGTCCTCGTCCTGCATCACCTGGTTGGCGATGAGGCAGCGGCGCACGCCGGCCGCCACGCCGATGGTCAGTTGGGCCACGTTGGCGAAGGTGATGCCCCAGGCGCCGGCATCGATCTGCCGCGCGAAGAGTTGCGGCGACATGGTGGTCTTGCCATGCGGCGCCAAGTCGATGCCCTGGCTCTGCACGTAGCGCTGCATCCAGGCCAGGTTGTGCGCCAGCGCCTCGCGACGGATCACGGCCAGGGGCAGCGGCAGGTCGCCCGCCAGCACGTTCCAGCCGGCGGCGCCGACGGCGCTGCGGGCGCGGGGCGCCTGGGTGCGGGGATAGCCCTTGAAGGAGGCATCGAGGAGGGGATCGAGCAGGTCGGCGGTCATGATGGAAAAAGAGACGCGCATCGCGCGCCGCGGCGGGGATGCCGGCGCGCGCGGATGCGACAGCCCTATATTCTTGCCGGCCCCGCATGGCGACGGCTGACCGGCCGCCGGGCAAGGGTGCAGGGACCTAAGGACATGCGAGACTGCACGGCCACGGCCGGGGCGAGTCCTCGTCGCGGGAGTAGCCGACGTGGCTGTGTCGTCCCGGGCCAGCGCGCCGGCTTCGTGCCCCACTGCGGATGCGCCGGGCCCTGGCCGCCTGAAAGGAATGTCTTCATGAGCTTCGTCGCCCTCGACTGGGGCACCACCGCGCTGCGCGGCGCGCTGATCGCCGAGGACGGCCGCGTGCTGGACGAGCGCAGCGCCCCGCGCGGCATCCTGCACCTGGACGGCGCCAGCTTCGACGAGGTGTTCGAGGCCTTCACCCAGGACTGGATGGCGGTGCCCGGCAGCCGCTGCCTGATCGCCGGCATGGCCGGCAGCCGCCAGGGCTGGGTGGAGGCGCCCTACTGCGCCTGCCCCTGCGGCGCCGACGACATCGCGCGGCAGGTGGTGCCGGTGCAGCCCGGGCGCATCGACATGGTGCCTGGCCTGGTGGACCACCAGAGCGGCGTGCCCGACGTGATGCGCGGCGAGGAGACGCAGATCCTGGGCGCCATGCGCCTCACCGGGCTGCGCGATGGCCTCTTCGTGCTGCCCGGCACGCACAACAAGTGGGCCCGCGTGGCCGATGGCCGGGTGACGGGCTTTCGCACCTTCATGACGGGCGAGTTCTATGCCCTGCTGTCACAGCATTCGATCCTGTCGCGCACGCTGCAGGCCGATGCGCCGCTGCACGAGGCCGCCTTCCTCGACGGCGTGGGCCGCGCACGGCAGGCCGATTCGCCGGGGCTGCTGCACCTGGCCTTCGGTATGCGGGCGCTGTCGCTCTTCGACCGGCTGAGCCCGGCCGCCGCGGCCAGCTACCTGTCGGGCCTTCTCATCGGCGAGGAACTGCGGGCCCAGGCGCTCGAGGCCGGCACGCCGGTGGTGCTGGTGGGCAGCGCGGCGCTGACTGAGCGCTATGCGCTGGCGCTGGACAGCGTCGGCGTGCCGGCGCAATTGCTGGATGCGCAGGCCACCTGGGCGGGGGCATACGCCATCTGGCGTGCGCGGCAGGCCGCCGGCTGAGCACACCGATCTCCCTCTTGCTTTTCGACGTCCATCCCATGACCGACCTGCTTCCCGCCTTCCAGCGCGCGCTGGCCCAACTGCCCCTCGTCGCCATCCTGCGCGGCCTCACGCCGGCCGAGGCGCCCGCCATCGGCCAGGCCCTGGTCGCCTCGGACTTCGGCCTGCTGGAGGTGCCGCTCAATTCGCCCGAGCCGCTGGAGAGCATCCACCTGCTGCGCGACCAGTGCCCCGGCGCACTGGTGGGCGCCGGCACGGTGCTGACGCCGCAGCAGGTGCGTGAGGTGCATGCGGCCGGCGGCCAGCTCATCGTGTCGCCCTGCTTCGATGCCGCCGTGGTGCGCGAGACCGTGGCGCTCGGCATGGTCGCCCTGCCCGGCGTGCTCACGCCCACCGAGGCCTTCGGCGCGCTGGCGGCGGGCGCGCATGCGCTCAAGCTCTTCCCGGCCGAGATGGCCTCGCCGGCGGCGGTGAAGGCGCTGAAGGCGGTGCTGCCGCGCGGCACGCCGCTGCTGCCGGTGGGCGGCATCACGCCCGAGGGCATGCCGGCCTGGCATGCAGCCGGCGCCGATGGCTTCGGCATCGGCTCGGCGCTCTACAAGTCCGGCAAGGCGGCCGAGGCGGTGGAAACAACGGCGCGCGAATTCGTGGCTGCCTGGCGTCGCCTCGCCGGTTGAGCGCGCCGCGCGCTTGAACGCGCAGGCCGTCGCGGCGCAGCGGCTCACGTGGAAGGCGCCGCGCCTTCCCCAAAGCCCGCCAGCGCCTGCCGCCGTGCCCGCTCCCGCTTCACATAGGCGGCCGGCGTCACGCCCGCCCAGCGGCGAAAGGCCCGCGCGAACACTTTGTCCGACTCGTAGCCCGCCTGGGCCGCGGCCTGGGCCACGGTGAGGCTGCCGGCTTCGAGCTGCTCCGCCGCCAGCGTCATGCGATGCGCGGTGAGGTAGCCGATGGGCGTGTAGCCCACCAGGACCTTGAAACGCAGACAGAAGCGCGAGCGCGACATCGCGGCCGCACTGGCCAGGCGCGCCACGTCCCAGTCGTCGTGCGGCGCATGGTGGATGCCCTGCAGCGCGCGGGCGATGGCCGGATCGCCCAGGCCGCGCAGCCAGCCCGCCTCGGCCTGCGCGGCCTCGCCCAGGCGCTCGCGCAGGATGTTGACCAGCAGCAGCTCGCCCATGCGCGCGGCCGACAGCCGCCAGCCGGGGCGGCGGCTGAGCGTCTCCTGCACCAGCGCCTGCAAGGCGCCCGCCAGGCTGCCGCCCGCCGGCATGTCGCCCTGGCGCAGGTGCAGCAGCGGCGGCAACAGCCGCAGCACCGCATGCCGGCTGTAGGCGGAGAACCAGAGCAGCGTCGAGAAGATCTCGGTGGCCTCGCCATCGCCGCCATGGCGGAAGACGAGCGGGTTCTCGTCGCGCGCGCCGTCGGCGTGCCGGGCGATCAGCTCGGCGAAAGGCGTGGGCGCCAGCCCGGGGCGGGAGGCCAGCACATGCGCAGTGCCCAGCGGCAGCATCAGCAGGTCGCCCTCGGCCACCTGCAGCGGCGGCTCACCGGGCAGTTGCACCCAGTACGGCGCCCCGCGCGAGATGCGCAGCATCACGCCCGGCACGCCGGCGGACGACAGCGCCCAGGGCGCGCCCAGCGAGAAATGCGCGGTGACGGCCCGCTCGGCGCGGCAGATCGAGAGCACGTCGCTGAGGACATCCATGGGCGGCAGTGGTGGGTGGCGCGGCGCTGGCGCCGGGGGATGGAAAAGGCGGGGGAGACGCTTCGTCCCCATTGCGGGATTTTCGGCGGTTATGCATGCCGGGGCCGGCCGGAAGAATCGCGCTCCATCACGACGGCCCTCCGGCCCGATACCAGGCCACGCGGTCCGTCCGCCCGTTTCCATCCCTCTTCGAACCCCTCACTGCCATGACCGACTCCCTCACCTCCCCCCTGCGCATCGGCATCGTCGGTGCCGGCATCGGCGGCCTGGCCGCTGCCTGCGCGCTGCGGGCCGCCGGCCACGACGTGCAGGTCTTCGAGCAGAGCCGCCAGTTCCTGCGCGTGGGCGCCGACATCAACCTCACGCCCAATGCCGTGCGGGCGCTCGACGGCCTGGCGCCCGGCATCGGCGAGGCCGTGCGCGCCTCGGCCGCGCGGCCCACGCACCGCATCAGCCGCCTGTGGGACAGCGGCGAGGAGACCTCGCGCCTGGCCATGGGCGACACGGCCGAGCAGCAGTACGGCGCGCCGCAGCTCACCATCCACCGCGCCGATCTGCTGGCCGCGCTGGCCGAGGCCTTCCCCCAGGAGCGCGTGCACTTCGGCAAGCGGGCCCAGGCCATCGCGCAGGACCACAGCCAGGGCGAGGTGGCGATCCGTTTCGCCGACGACAGCGAGGTGCGCCGGCTGGACCTGCTGGTGGGCGCCGACGGCATCCATTCGGTGGTGCGCGCCGCGCTCTTCGGCGATGAGCAGCCGCGCTTCACCGGCGTGGTCGCCTTCCGCGCCGTGGTGCCGACGGCGCGCGTGGGCGGCGTGCCCGACCTGGGCGCCTTCACGAAATGGTGGGGGCCCACGCCGGAGAGCCAGATCGTGACCTTCCCGCTCAACCAGGGCCGCGACACCTTCATCTTCGCGACCACGGCACAGGATTCCTGGCACGAGGAATCGTGGACCACGCCCGGCAGCGTGGACGAGCTGCGCGCGGTCTACCGTGACTTCCATCCGCATGCCCGGGCCCTGCTCGACGCCTGCGACGCGGTGCTCAAGACGGCGCTGTACGAGCGCGACCCGCTGCCCGAATGGTCGCAGGGCGCGATCACGCTGCTGGGCGATGCCTGCCATCCCATGATGCCCTTCATGGCGCAGGGCGCCGGCTCGGCCATCGAGGATGCCGTGGTGCTGGCCCGCTGCGTGGGCCTGGCCGGCCAACCAGCCGAGGTGCCTTCGGTGCTGAGGCGCTATGAGGCCGCGCGGCAGGAACGGGCCAGCCGCATCCAGATCGGCTCGCGCGGCAACAACTGGCTGCGCGCCGGCGGCAATGCGGACTGGGTGTACGGCTACGACGCCTGGGCGGTGCCGGTCTGATCAGCCGCCCGGCTGGCGCGCGCGCCACAGCGCTTCGGCGCGGGCCAGGTCGTCCAGCGTGTCGATGTCGGTCACCACGCCAGCATCGTCCACCGCCAGTTCACGCACCGCGCCCCGCGCACGCAGGGCCTTGAGCACGGGCGCAGCACCCTGCTCGCCGGCCAGCGCCATCAGGGCCGGACCGCTGGCGGCGCCGAAGCCCACCGGATGGCCGCGCTCGCCCTGGAACGTGGGCTGCGCCGCGCAGGCGTCGGCCAATGCCGCTGCCACCGTGCGCAGCGTGACGGGCTGCACCAGCGGCAGGTCCGCCGGCAGCACCAGCCAGCCGGGCGCATCGGCGGTGGCGCGCACCGCGGCGGCAATCGAGTCGCCCATGCCGGGATGGCCCGCATCCTCCACGTGCCAGGGCAGGCCGCTCGCGCGCACGGCATCGAGCGTGCGATCGATGACGGCGCGGCCAGTCAGCAGCGCCTGCAGCTTGTGCACCGCGCCGCCCGAGGCGCGAAAACGCTCGCCGCGGCCGGAGGCCAGCACCAGCACGACGGGAAGAGGGTCGGGGTTCATCGTCATTGGTGGGATAGGACTCGGATCGGCGTGCCATTGTGCCGGCCCGTGGCAGGTAGACCGCCATCCAGGCTGGGACATCGCCAGCGCGGACAATGCCCGCCATGAGCGATCTGAAGACCTCCCTCGCGGACCTGCGCAAGAGCTACGAGCGGGCCGAACTCGACGAAACCCACAGCGCCGACGACCCGCTGATGCAGTTCGAGCGCTGGCTCGGCGAGGCCATCGCCGGCCAGGTGCCCGAGCCCAACGCCATGACCGTCGCCACCGTGGGCAGCGACCTGCGGCCCTCCACCCGCATCGTGCTGATCAAGGGCTACGACGCGCGGGGCATCGTCTGGTTCACCAACTACCAGAGCCGCAAGGGCCAGGAGCTGGCCGGCAACCCCTTCGCCGCGCTGCAGTTCCACTGGGTCGAGCTGGAGCGCGTGGTGCGCATCGAAGGCCGGGTGGACAAGGTCAGCGACGCGGAGAGCGACGCCTACTTCGCCAGCCGCCCGCTGGATTCGCGCATAGGCGCCTGGGCCAGTCCGCAGAGCCAGCCCATCGTGGGCCGCAGCGTGCTGGTGGCCAATGCGGCCAAGTACAGCGCCAAGTTTCTGCTCAACCCGCCGCGCCCGCCGCACTGGGGCGGCTACCGGCTGGTGCCGGAGCGCTGGGAGTTCTGGCAGGGCCGCAAGAGCCGGCTGCATGACCGGCTCTGCTACCAGCAGGAAGGCCAGGACTGGGTCAAGACGCGTCTGGCACCGTAGCGCCGACAACGCCGCGCCCAGCTCTGGCGCGGCGGCTGCGCGCCACGGTGAGCGCGAGAGCCGCCAGCAGGATGAGCGCACCACCGGCCGCCGCGCCGGGCGACAGCCGCTCGCCCAGAAAGGCCACGCCCAGCCCCACGGTCACGACCGGCTCCAGCGTGGAGAGCACGGCCGCCTGCGTCGGCCCGACGCGGCGCAGGCCGGCCACGAAGGCGACGATGGCCACCACCGTGCCGAAGATCGCCAGCGCCAGCATCGCGCCCCAGCCGCTCGCGCCCTGCGGCCAGCGCATGCCCTGCCACATCGCCAGCCCCAGGTAGCAGGCTGCCGCCGTGCCCAGCACCACCGTCGACGCGGCCAGGCTGTCCACCGGCGGCTGCGCCCGGCTGCCGAGCAGGATGTACGCCGAATAGCACAGCGCCGAGGCCAGGGCCAGCAGCAGCCCGGTGGCCGTGCCTGCGATGGCGCCGCCCAGCACCAGGCACAGGCCGGCCGAGGCCAGGCCCAGGCACAGCGCCTCGGCCGCGCCGAACCGGTCCAGCCGCAGCGCCGCCGCGGCCACCGCCACCAGGACCGGATAGACGTACAGCAGCAGCGCGACCGTGGCCGAGGACGCATGGCGCAGCGCGCTGAAATAAGTCCAGGCCATCAGCGCATAGGCCAGCCCCATGAGCATGGCGTCGGCCAGCGCGCGCCCGGCCGGAAAGCGCGCGCCCCGCGCCCAGGCCAGCCCACCCAGCAGCACCGCCGCCAGCGCGAAGCGCAGCGTCAGCAGGCTGTGGGTGTCCATGCCCTGCGCGTAGAGCACGTGGGCGAAGAGGGCCATGGCGCCGAAGCCCAGGGCGGAGAGAAGAACGAGCAGTGCGCCCATGACAATCCTGGTAGGTGGAAGGGTGCGGGGCCGTTGCGCCTTGCCTCGGCCAGCGGCGGATGACTCAGCCACAATGAGCCTTTCGCGCCCGTGCCGCCACTGTAGGGCGCCCGGGACTGGACCACAAAGCAAAGCATTGGCGGCTCAGCCGCAACCGGATTGAGGCTATGACCCGTGTGCTCCCTCCCCTTCCCGCCGTGCGCGCCTTCGAGGCGGCGGCCCGCCATGGCAGCTTCGTTGGGGCCGGCGACGAGCTCTGCGTCTCGGCCGGGGCCATCGGCCACCAGGTGCGCCTGCTGGAGGACTGGCTCGGCCGCCCGCTCTTCGTGCGACGGCCGCGCGCCGTCGAGCTCAACGAGGCCGGCCGCCGCTACCTGCAGGGCGTCGGCGCGCTCCTGGACGAGCTGGAGCGCCTGTCCGCCGCCCTGCGCCACGCGGCGGACGACCATGCGCTCACCGTCACCGCCCTGCCCTCCTTCATCACGCGCTGGCTCATGCCGCGGCTGGGCGGCTTCCGGGCGCGGCAACCGCAGGTGGACCTGCGGTTGCTGGCCTCGATCCCGCCGGTGGACTTCGCCCGCGACCAGGTGGACCTGGCGCTGCGGCTGGGCCGCGGACTCTATCCCGGCCTGGCGGCCGAACCGCTGCTGCCCGAGACCTACGTCGCCGTCGGCGGCCCGACGCTGGCCGCCTCTCTCGGCGCACCGGCGGACGTGCTCTCCGCCACGCTGCTGCACGACGACCCCGAGCCCCGCATTCCCGAGCAGGTGGACTGGCCGCGCTGGTGCGCCGCCCAGCAGTTGCGCGTGCCGGCGCGGCGGCTGCGCCAGGGGCTGCGTTTCTCGCACACCTACCTGACGCTCGATGCCGCAGCCGCCGGCGAAGGCGCCGCCCTGGCCTCCGACGTGCTGGCCGCCGACGCCCTGGCCCAGGGCCGGCTGGCGCTGCTGCCGGGCCGGCCCGTGCCCGGCCCCTATGCCTACCACCTGGTGCATCCGCAGGATGCGCTGGAGCGTCCGGCCGCCCGCGCCTTCTGCGACTGGCTGCGGCAGGAGGCAACCCAGTTCCGCGAGGAGGCGGCTGCGCTGGCAAGCTAACTCAGGGCACGCACAGATGAAAGCCCGCGCCGCGCCCGTCCAGCCCCGGGCCCAGGCGCACCTCGCCGCCCAGCCGCGCAGCCGCCTGCCGCACGATGGCCAGCCCCAGGCCAGCGCCGTGGGTGCGCGGATCGGTACCGCGGTGGAAGCGCTCGAACACCTGCACCGCCTCCTCGGGCGGAATGCCCGGTCCATCGTCCTCCACCGACAGGCTCAGCGGATGCGCCGAGCCGGCCAGCGTGACCACGATGCGCGTACCCGGCGGCGTGTGGCCGATCGCGTTGGCCAGCAGGTTCTGCATGATGGACAGCAAGGCCGCGGGCTCGACGGCAGCCATCAGCCGGTCGGGCGCGGCGAGGCTCAGGTCCATATCGCGCGCCATGGCCGCCGGCGCCATGTCCGCCATCAGCTGGCGCAACCATTGCGCGACGTCGATCACCGGAGGCGCGGCTGTGGGTGCGTCGTCCAGCCGCGCCAGGTCCAGCAACTGCTGCGTCAAGTGCGAAGCGCGTGCAATGGCCGACTCCAATTGCTGTTGCGCCTCGCGGCGCTCGTCGGCATCGGCGGCACCACCCAGCGCGTGGGCCTGGGTCGCGATCACGGCCATGGGCGTGCGCAGTTCGTGCGCGGCGTCGTGGACGAAGGCCCGCTCTCGGTCGAGGCGGACCTTGAGCTTCACCAGCAGGCCATCCACCGCCTGCGCCAGCGGCGCCAGTTCCGCATGGCGGGCCTCGAAGCCGAGCGGCGCCAGGTCGGCCGGTGAGCGGCGCTGCAAACGCTGCGTGAGCTGCCGCAACGGCCGCAGGCCCAGCGCCACCGCCAGCCAGGCGGGCACCAGCACCAGTGGCAGCGCGATCAGCAGGTAGGGCAGCACGGCCCGCGTGTTGTTCGGCACGACGAGCGCAAGCGTCCGCTCCGGCTCGGCCGCATACAGGCGCCAGCGCCCGGCATCGGCGCGATAGATCCAGTAGGGGATGCCGTCCACCGCCATCGTGCTCACACGTCCCGCCGGCGCGTCGAGTGCCCGGTCGCGCAGCAGCGGCGCGCTGAACAGCAGCCGCCCTTCCCGATCCTCCAGCCGAAAGACCAGCGTCCCGGCTGGATTGCCGCCCAGGCGCAGGTGGCCATAGATGGTCTGCATGGCGCCCACGGTGGCGACCGCCTGCGCCTCGTCGTCGATGGCGGCGAGCGCCTCGCCCAGGCCGCCGCCCAGGCGGCTCAACGGCTGGCTCACCGAGATGGACTGCCGGAAGCTCAGCCACATGTAGGCCTGCAGCACGGCCAGCACCAGCACGAAGGACAGCAGCACCACCAGGAAGATGCGCCGCGACAACGAGCGTCGCCAGATCGTCATGGCGCCGCCAGCAGATAGCCCACGCCCCGCACGGTGCGGATGCGGTCGGCGCCGATCTTGCGGCGCAGGTTGGAGACGTGGACCTCGACCGTGGCGAAGTCCAGCGCATCGCCGAGCGGTTCCATGCGCTGGGCGAGCAGGCCCTTGGGCAGCACCGTGCCGGGCTCGCGCGCCAGCTCCAGCAGCAGGCGGAACTCGCGGGGCGACAGCTCCAAGGGCTGCCCATCCAGCCAGGCGGCGTGGCCGCGCGGCTCCAGCGTCAGGCCCCCGCCCAGCGCCCACTGCTCGCTCGCCTGCCGGGCCGAACGCCGCAGCACGGCGCGGATGCGCGAGATCAGCTCGGCCGTCGCGAAGGGCTTGACCACGAAGTCGTCCGCCCCGGCGTCGAGGCCCGCGGTGCGGTCCTCCACGGCCGAACGCGCAGTGATGACGATCACCGGCAACTGCTGCCCGCTGCGGCGCCAGCGCGCGAGCAGCGACTGGCCATCGCCGTCGGGCAGGCTCAGGTCCAGCAGCACGCAGGCGAACTGCGCGGCGTCCAGCACCGCCGGTGCATCGGCGGCGCGGCGCAGCCATTCGCTGCTCAGGCCTTCGACCCGCAGCGCGGCCTGCAGGGCGCGGCCGAGGTCCAGGTCGTCTTCGATCAGGAGGAGGTGCACGGCGGCGATTGTGGCGGGCGCTTTCTTTAGCGAAGCCAAAGGTGGGACCGACACAATGTCGGCGACTTCTCCCGCGCTGCTCCTGTCACACCTGCCTTTAACGACACTTCCGTTATGAAGCTGAGCCACCTGCGCCTGCCCATCGCCTGCCTTGCCCTGCTGTCCCTCGGCGCCGCAGCCCAGACCACATGGCCCGACTACATGGCCCAACTAAGGGCCGGCCCATCCGAGAGCGCCGTGCAGGCCATGCTGCCCGATGACAGCAGGCCGCAGCCCGACCCGGCCCTGGCGCCTGACTTGGCAAGGTGGCAGGGCGTATGGAAAGGCTGGGCCTGCTTTCTCAGGCGATGCGACATAGCGATTGCAGTGGACAAGCTCACGCCCGAAGGCGCCACTGTCGACTATGCCGCCGGCAATGCACAGCAGGGCCGGATCAACGCCCATGCCGAAGGTCGCTTCCAGGACGGCGAACTGAGCGTGCGGCTGCACACCGGCGCGCGCCTTGCACTACGCCTGCGTTCCGATGGCGACATGGAGATGTCGGTCTGGAAACCCGACACGCAACTGCTCTCGGCCGGCGTGCTCAGCAGAAACCCCTTGGCCAGCCCCTACGCGCGGCACGTCGAGCGTGTCGCGACACCCTGGACCGACGACGCCGGCCGGCCGCAGACCCTGGAGATGGTGGTCTACCGGCCACGCGGCACCGGGCCCTTCCCGACCGTGCTCATGAACCACGGCTCGACCGGCATGGGCCGCGACCCGGCCTTGTTCGGCCTGACCTGGGCCAGCCCCGAGATCGGCGAATACTTCGCCGCACGCGGCTGGCAGGTGCTGTTTCCGCAGCGCCGGGGACGGGGCGGCTCCGACGGCGTATACGACGAAGGGTTCAGCGCTGACCGCGCCCAGGGCTACTCCTGTGATGCGGGCTCGGCCACGGCCGGCTTCGACCGTGCGATGCAGGACCTGGAGGTCGTGCTGGCCCATGTGCAGACGCGCCCGGATGTCGATGCGCGGCGCCTGCTGGTCGGCGGCGTGTCACGGGGCGGCATCCTGGCCGTGGCGCTGGCCGGCGCGCATCCTGAACGCTTCGAGGGCGTGGTGAACTTCGTCGGCGGCTGGATCGGCCAAGGCTGCAAGACCGCGCCGACCATCAATCCGGCCCTGATGCAGCGAGGTGCAGCATTCGAGGGCCCGATGCTCTGGCTGTATGGCGACCAAGACCCCTACTATCGCCTTTCCCACAGCCGCGCCAACTTCGACGCCTTCCTGCAGGCGGGCGGCCGGGGCGAGTTCCTGAGCTTCCGGCCGCCCGCAGGCATGAACGGGCACATGATTTTCCTGTCGCCCGGCCTATGGTCCGAGGCGCTGGACAACTACCTCGCCCGCGTCGACCGGCGCTAGCGCCATCTGCTTCTGTGCCGAACATGATCATCGAGTGCCAACCTGGCCTCCAACGTGCTGGCCGCCGAACCTGTCGCCAAGCGCCAGCTGGCGTTAGTGCCCCACCCCATGTGTACCGCCTGGTGCGTCCGCAGGACGCGCTGGACCGGCCCGCCGCCCGCGTCTTCTGCGACTGGCTGCGGCAAGAAGCGGCCCAGTTCCGCGAGGAGGCGGCGGCGCTGGTCGCGTGAATCAGGACAGGCGCAGCAGAGCGACGAGCGGATCGCCCGCCACGGCATCCGGGCAACCCGGCCACCCACTCGCACAATGCCGCCCATGGACCTGCTGACCCGCTACCTGCCCCACCACCACTTCGCGGAGGCACACAGCCTCCATGTGCCTGCCGCGCCCGCGCGGGTGCTGGCAGTCGTCAGCCGGCCGGACGTCGTCGATGACCCGGTGGCGCGCCGCCTGATCGCCCTGCGCGAGTGGCCGAACCGGCTGGCAGGCCGGCTTGGTTTCAAGGCCGCGCTTGAGGGCCGGCCGTCGTTCGGCCTGGCCAACTTCACCGACCTGGGCCAGGATGGCGAGCGCGAGAAGGCCTTCGGCCTGGCCGGGCGCTTCTGGCAGTCCGACTACGGGCTCCTGGACGTGCCCGACGCGCCCGCCTTCCTGGCGCTCGATGCGCCCGGCATCGCCAAGCTGGTGATGAACTTCACCGTCGACGCCGAGCGGGACGGCACGCGACTGACGACCCGCACGCACGTCTGGTGCAGCGACGCAACGGCCCTGCGCCGCTTCCGGCCCTACTGGCTGCTGATCCGGCCGGCCAGCGGGCTGATCCGCCAGCGCCTGCTGCGCCGTGCGCGCGACGCGGCACTGGCGACGGCCGGCTGAGTCCCGAGACGCCCGCGCCTCAGCCCACCAGCACGGCCAGGGCCGCCATCACGCCCGACACCGTCAGCAGGGCCAGCACGGTCGACAGCACCACGCTGGCGGTGACCCGGTCCTGCGCCACCTCGTAGCGCTGGGCAAAGATGAACACGTTGGCGCCCATGGGCAGCGCCGCCGTCACCACCATCACGGTCAGCGGCAAGCCGCGCACGCCCATCGCCCAGGCCACTGCCAGCACCAGGGCCGGCATCAGCAGGTTCTTGGCCAGGGCCGGCAGGAGCGCGCCGCGCAGGTGGCGGCCCACCGGCGTCTGCGACAGGGTGATGCCCACCAGCAGCAGCGCCAGCGGGCCGAAGGCCTGGCCCAGCCAGGCCAGGCTGCGGTCCACGGGCGCGGGCAGCACGAGGCCACTGGCCGAGAACAGCAGGCCGGCCGGCACCGGCAGCACGACAGGATTGAGCACCGCATTGCGCACCGCCCTCGCAAGGGTGGGCAGCAGTGGCCGACGCTGGCCCGTGGCGCCGGCCTCGCGCGCAGCGGCGAGCTCGAGCACCACGGTGGCGCTGCTCAGCAAGGTGAGCGAATGCAGCGAGATCAGCGTCAGCAGCGTGACCATGCCCTCGGGCCCATAGGCCAGCCCGATGAGCGGAATGCCGATCATGGTGGTGTTGCTGAAGATGCCCGACAGCGCCAGCACCGCCGATTCGCGGTGGAAGCCCCGTGCCAGCAGCGCCGCGCCATAGACCAGGCCGGCCGCGACGAAGTAGGCCGCGACAGGCGTGAAGCGCAGCTGCGACAGGTGCACGTCGCTCATGGCGCGGAACAGCAGTGCCGGTGCCAGCAGCAGGAAGACGAGGTTGGACAGGTCACGCACCGAGCGGCCGGTCACCCAACCCAGACGGCCGGCCAGGTAGCCGGCGGCGATCAGCAGGACGACGGGCAGCAGTGCGGAAAGCGAGGCGGTCACGGCGGCCGAGCTTAGCCGCTCGCCCGGCCGGCGGCTGGCGGCGGCGCCCGTCCGCTGTTCAGGACGAGGCCGCGCAGTCCTCGACCTTGAACTCCACGCGCCGGTCCAGCGCGTCGCTGGCGTCGTCGGCACCGGTGCCGACGATGTTCTCGCGGAAGCCCATGCCGGCCTCCTTCAGGCGCCTGGCCAGGCTCGGCGCCTCGGCAGCGAGGCGGGTGCGCACGATGGTGGCGCGCTGCAGCGAAAGCCGCTCGTTGACCGATTCGGAACCAGTGCGGCTGGTGTGGCCGGTCACGAGCAGGCAGTTGCCGTTCATCTGCGCGGCCTGGCGCGCGATCTGGCGCAGCCACATGGGATACACGCCGCTGATGCGCGAGTCCGACAGGAACTCGGTGGAGCCGGGGCGGAAGAGGAACTTCACGCTCAGCTTGCTGGCCTCCAGGCCCAGCCTGGCCAGTTGCCCGAAGCTGCGCTCGGCATCGGCGGTGCGGCCCAGCTGCATCTGCGTGAGGTACAGGCCGTTGTAGACGCGCAGCTGCTGGCCGTCGGGCCGCTGGGCGGCGGCCTCGTAGCGGGCCAGGGCCTCCTGCCAGCGGCCGGCGGCGTAGGCGTCGATGGCCTCCTGCAGCACGGCGGTGGTCGGCAGGCGCTGCAGGTACAGCGTGTCCGCCTGCTGGCCGGCCGGCGTCTGGCTGGTGCGGATGTAGCCGTCGACGGCGCGGTCGCGGATGCTCACCGGGCTGTCGCGGTAGAAGGCGGTGGGCCGGGTGTCGAGCTTCTCGTCGGTGACGCGGGCCGTGGACTGCGCGACCACGGTGCCGCTCTTGAGCTCGGTGAGGGCCAGGGCCAGTTGCCAGCGGCCGGCCGAGGCATCGGCCTGGCGGGTCAGCGTGCCGCTGAGCAGGTACTGCGCCTGCGCCACGGCCTGGCTGTCGACCTGGCTGACGGTGAACTGCGCGAAGCGCTCCTGCATGCGCTGCACCACGCGCTGCTGCGCCGCCTGCGTCACCTCGGTCTGCTGGCCGGTGGTGCCGTCGAGCAGCGGGTCGATGACGATGCGGCTCTGCTGCAGCCGCGATTCCACGCGCGCCAGGAAGGCGGGCATCTTCTGCGTCTGCACCATGAGGTCGTCGACGGCCTGCTGCACGGCACGGTCGAAGGGCCGCGCCTCGGTGGACGGTGGCGGCTTGCTGGCGCAGGCCGCCAGCGCGGCGCCGGCCACGAGCAGCGACAGCAGGACGCGCAGGCGCCGCCAGGCGCGCACGACGACGACGGGGATGGCAGACGGATTCAACATTCGCTCCTCAGGTAGGCCATGTCCTGCGCCGACAGGGGCTCGCCCACGGCGGCGCGCATATTGATGTCGATGCAGCGGCGCGAGGCCGGCGGGCGCGGCGGCGGTTCGGCCGCTTCGGCCACGCCGGCCGTGGCCGACACGGGTGCCGGCCAGCCGCGGGCGACGGGGCGCGGTGCGGGGGCCGGCGCGGCCTCGGGTGCCGGGGTCGGCGCAGGCCGGGGCCGTGCCAAGCAAGGCGTGGGGCATGGCGCGGGCGCGTCCGCGGCCCACGCAGGCACCGCGGCGACCAGCCAGCCGCCGACGCCGAACAGCCACGCGCTGGCGAGCGCCGGCCGAGGCATGGCCGCTCAGCGTGCCCGCGCGCACGCGGCGGACGGCGCGCCGGGGCCCGCCATCCGGCCGTCGAGGCGAGCCGCGTGAGACATCATCGGCAGGACTGTAGGGGACCGATGCTCCGGTGGAGGCCTGCCAAATGGCCGGTCCGCCGAATGGCATAGGCGCGGCGCAGGCGCGCATGACGGCCCGGGCCAAGGCCCCCGGAACCGCTTGCGCCGCCTGCGCGGCAAGCGCGTCAGAAGTCCACGCGCAGGCCCACCTTCACACTGCGGCCGGGCAGCGGCGCCTTGGGGAACACGGTGGTGGTCAGGATCGAGGTGGCGCTGTAGGCCAGCTGGTTCGTCAGGTTGTCCACCCGCGCGTACCACAGCAGGCTGGCGCGCTGCACCTTCATGCGGTAGCCCACCGAGGCGTTCCACAGCGTGTAGCCGTCGGTGCTGCGGTCGCCGGCCGGCACGCGGCGCTGCGCGGCATAGTGGTCGAAGCCCAGGCGTGCGTTCCAGGGGCCGCTCGTCCAGGCCAGCGTGGCGCCGACGCGCACCGGCGCGATGCGCGGCAACGGCTCGCCCGTGTCGGTGTTGGTGGCCCGCACGGCGTCGGCGCGCCACTCCAGGTCGAGCTTGCCGCCTTCCAGCGGACGCAGGCCGTCGCTGCCCAGCAGTCGCAGGTTGCCGCTGGCCTCGATGCCGGTGAAGCGGGCGCGCACGCCGCGGTAGACGTACTCGGCCAGCAGTTCCTCGTCCATCGCCGCGGCCAGGGCCGCCTCGTCGGACCCGCGGGCGAAGGAGTCGCCCTCGTCGGTGCGCAGGTTGCCGGTGGCGGTCAGGCCGATGTAGTTGCGGAACTTCGACCAGTACGCATTGACGCGCGCGTTGTTGGCGCCGGCCTTCCACTGCGCGCCGATGTCCGCGCCCAGCGAGCGTTCCTTCTGCAGGTTGACATCGCCCACTTCCCAGGCGGCGGTGGCCACGTGGGGGCCGTTGGCGAACAGCTCGTAGTCCTTGGGCGCGCGCTCGGTGTAGGCCAGGTTGCCCGTGATCTGCCACTGCGGCGCCACGTTGTAGAGCAGGCCGAAGGAGGCGCTGTGCGGGTTGAAGCTGCGCTCGCCCAGCACGAAGCGGGTGATGGACGGATCGTCCGGATAGCCCTGCGACGACACCTTCACCCGTTCGGTGCGGGCGCCGACGCTGAGCTTGCCCCAGGACAGCGGCAGTTCCTCGTACAGGAACAGCGCGTCGCTGCGCGTGCGGCTGTGCGGCGCGAAGGCTTCCTCGCCGTCGGCGGCGAAGCGCGTGCGCTCGCTCTGCAGGCCGATCAGGCCCTCGAAGCCCGCGATGGGCCGATGGCGCGCCTCGATGCGCAGGTCGTTGCCGTTGTTCTTGAAGGTGGTGCCCGGCGAGCCGCCTTCGTACTCGGTGTGCCGGTAGTCGGTGTGGCTGGCCTTGGCATGGATGGCGGTGAAGAAGCCGCCGGGGCGCCATTCGCCTTCGAGCGCCTGGCGCTGCTGGCGCATGCCGATGGTGACGTCGTCCTCGGCCACGGTGCCGTAGTTGCTGCGGTAGTCGCTCACCGACGCACCGATCCAGCCCGCGCCGCCGAAGAACAGCGTGCCACCCAGCGCGCCGCCGCGGCTCTCGGAGGCCGAATTGCAGATGCGTTTCTGCAGCACGTTGACGCCGCCCTTGCCGCATTCCAGCCAGGTGGGCGCGTTCACGTCGTCGGCATGGCGGCGGAAGGCGTCCACGTGCAGCGCGAAGCGGTCGTTGCCGCCTTCCAGCACCACGGCGCCGTTGCCTTCCTTGCTGCCGCTGGCGTAGCTGGCATCGGCCCGGCCGCCGAAGCCGTTGATGGGCTCCGTGGGGATGCGGTTGTCGATCACGTTGACCACGCCGCCCACGGCGCTGCCGCCGTAGAGCAGCGCGCCCGGACCGCGCAGCACCTCGATGCGGTCGGTCACGAGCGCGTCGGTGGGCACCGCATGGTCGTAGCTCAGCGCCGAAGCGTCGAGCGCCGCGCCGCCGTTGGAAAGGATGCGGATGCGGTCGCCGTCCTGCCCGCGGATGGTGGGCCGGCTGGCGTTGGGGCCGAAGTAGGTGCTGGAGACGCCGGGCAGGCCCTGCAGCGTCTCGCCCAGCGTGGACTGGCTGCGGTAGAGCAGCGCGCTGCCCGACAGCGCCTCCACGGGCACGATGGCCTCGGCCGCGCCGAGCGGGTTGCCCGTGACGGTGATGGTGTTGAGCGTGGCGCCGTCGGCGGCAGACTGGGCCTGCGCGAGGCTGCACAAGGCAAAGAGAACGGCCGCGCCGATGGCGTGGCGATGGAATTGGGGGTTCATGCGGAAGCACTCGTTGAATTCGAAAGGACGCACCACCGCCGCCGGCCTGGGGCAGGCGCGGCGGAGTCGCGAAAAGGGCTGGGAATTCAGCGAGCGCCGGGCGGACCGCGCGCATCGAAATGCACGGTCCACCGGTAGATGGCCTGCACCGGAGGGCAGGCGAAGCTGGCCGCCGGCAATGCCACCGGCAGCAGCAGCAACGGCACGCCCGGCAGGCCGGCGCCGTGCGAGAGCACGTCGTACAGCCGGCATTCGGCATCCGTCTTGTCCGCGAACAGCGCATGCAGCCAGACATGGCGCGGCGCCTGCACGGTGGTGCCGTCGGCCGGCGCCGCG
>NZ_LDSL01000189.1 GCF_001476815.1 Pseudacidovorax intermedius
AGCGTGCGCCCCTTGAGGGGGATTGGACTTCCACACGCAGTGAGGAAGTCCAAACGGGGTGGTCTCAAAACGAACGGGGCAGGCCGAGCACGTGTTCGGCCACGTACGAATAGATCAGGTTGGTGGAGATCGGCGCCACCTGGTAGAGCCGCGTCTCCCGGAACTTGCGTTCCACGTCGTATTCGCAGGCGAAGCCGAAGCCGCCGTGGAACTGCAGGCAGGCGTTGGCGGCCTCCCAGCTGGCCTTGGCCGCCAGGTACTTGGCCATGTTGGCCTGCGTGCCCATGGGCTGGTGGGCGTCGAACAGCTCGCAGGCCTTCCAGCGCATCAGGTTGGCGGCCTCGACCTCGATGAAGGCATCGGCGATGGGGAACTGCACGCCCTGGTTCTGGCCGATGGGCCGGCCGAAGACCTGGCGGTCGCGCACGTAGTGCGTCACGCGGTCGATGAACCAGTAGCCGTCGCCGATGCATTCGGCCGCGATCAGCGTCCGCTCGGCATTGAGCCCGTCGAGGATGTACCTGAAGCCCTGGCCCTCCTGGCCGATGAGGTTCTCTTCCGGGATCTCCAGGTTCTCGAAGAACAGCTCGTTGGTCTCGTGGTTGACCATGTTGGCGATGGGCCGCACCGTCAGCCCGCGCTGCTGCGCCTCCTTGAGGTCGACCATGAAGATCGACATGCCCTCGGACTTCTTCGTCACCTCGGCCAGCGGCGTGGTGCGCGCGAGCAGGATCATCCAGTCGGAATGCTGCACGCGGCTGATCCACACCTTCTGGCCGTTGACCACGTAGCGGCCGTCCTTCTTCACGGCCGTGGTCTTGATCTTCGTGGTGTCGGTGCCGGTGGTGGGCTCGGTCACGCCCATCGACTGCAGCCGCCATTCCCCGCTGGCGATGCGCGGCAGGAACTTCTGCTTCTGCGCCTCGGAGCCGTGGCGCAGCAGCGTGCCCATGTTGTACATCTGGCCGTGGCAGGCGCCGGCGTTGCCGCCGCAGCGGTTGATCTCTTCCATCACCACGCTGGCCTCGGTCAGGCCCAGGCCCGAGCCGCCGTATTCCTGCGGGATCAGCGCCGCGAGCCAGCCGGCACGGGTGAGCGCGTCGACGAAGGCCTCGGGGTACGCGCGCTGCGCGTCGATCTCGCGGAAGTAGGCGTCGGGGAATTCCGCGCACAGGGCGCGCACCGCGTCGCGGATCTCGTGGTGGTTGTGTGACAGCGTCTTGTCGATCATGGCCGCCATGGTCGGCCCCCGCGCGCGCGGCGGCAAGCCGGCTTTGTGAAAGCGGGGCTTTCGCAGCGGCGAAGGCGGCCGTTCCACGCATGCGAAGGCGTGCCCTTCCACGCACGCGACGCCGTGCCCTTCCATGCAGCCGAAGTCCGGCCTTCGCAATGGCGAATGGTGCCGCGCCGCCGATGCGGCGAAGCTCGGGCCATCAGAACGACAAGGACGAGACATGGCCGGGCAGAAGATGATGCAGGACAAGGTGGTAGTGGTCACGGGCGCGGGCGGCGGCATCGGCCGCGACATGGCGCTGGCCCTGGCGGCCGAGGGCGCACGGGTGGTGGTCAACGACATCGGCACCTCCACCACCGGCGAGGGCACCGACGCCGGCCCGGCCCAGCGCGTGGTGGACGAGATCCGCGCCGCCGGCGGCCAGGCCGCGGCCAGCACCGACAGCGTGTCCGAGGCCGCGAGCGCCGGCCGCATCGTGCAGTGCGCGCTCGACCACTTCGGCCGCCTCGACGGCGTGGTCAACAACGCCGGCATCCTGCGCGACCGCTTCTTCCACAAGATGAGCGTGGACGAATGGGACGCGGTGATCCGCGTGCACCTGTACGGCAGCTTCTACATGAGCCGCGCCGCGGCCAACCACTTCAAGGAGCAGGAGAGCGGCGCCTTCGTGCACATGACCTCCACCTCCGGCCTCATCGGCAACCTGGGCCAGGCCAACTACAGCGCAGCCAAGCTGGGCGTGGTGGCGTTGTCGAAGAGCATCGCGCTGGACATGCAGAAGTTCAACGTGCGCTCCAACTGCATCTCGCCCTTCGCCTGGAGCCGCATGATCGGCGCCATTCCCACCGACACGCCGGAGCAGCAGGCCCGGGTGGAGAAGCTGCGGCAGATGACGCCGGGCAAGATCGCGCCGCTGGCCGTCTACCTGCTGTCGGACGCGGCGGCCGGCGTCAACGCCCAGGTCTTCGCGGTGCGCAACAACGAGATCTTCGTCATGAGCCAGCCGCGGCCCCTGCGTTCGGTGCACCGCAGCGAGGGCTGGTCCCCGCAGTTCATCGCCGAGCACGGCATGCCGGCCCTCAAGGCCGCCTTCGTGCCGATGGACCGCTCGGCCGACGTATTCAGCTGGGACCCGGTCTGACGGCGCCGCCATGTCCGACGACAACCCCATCCTCACCGACGTGCAGGGCGGCGTGGGCACCATCACGCTCAACCGCCCCGAGACACGCAACGCCCTGAGCCAGGCCATGCGGCCGGCGCTGGCCGCCGCCATCGGCCGCATGCGCGACGACGCGCAGGTGCACACCGTGATCCTGCAGGGTGCCGGCGGCGCCTTCTGCTCCGGCGGCGACATCGGCCAGATGCTGGACCCGGCCCAGACCGGTCTGCCCTGGCGCGACCGCATCCGGCAGCTTCACCATTGGTTCCCGGCGCTGGAGAACCTCGAGAAGCCTGTCATCGCCGCCGTCGACGGCCCGGCCTTCGGTGCCGGCCTGAGCCTGGCGCTGGCGGCCGACTTCGTGCTAGCCACGCGCCGCGCCAGCTTCTGCGCCGTGTTCGGCCGCATCGGCCTGGTGCCGGACCTGGGCGCCATGCACCTGCTGCCGCGCATCGTGGGCCGGCAGAAGGCCAAGGAGCTGGTCTTCACCGCCCGCAGCTTCGGCGCGGAGGAGGCGCAGTCGCTCGGCATCGTCTACCAGGTGGTGGCCGACGCCGAGGCGCTCCAGGCCGCGGCCCTGGCCCTGGCGCGCCGTTTCGGCGAGGCCTCGACCGCCGCCATCGGCATGGCCAAGACCATCATGAACCGCGCCTTCGAGCAGGACGCCGCCGCCCTGGCCGAGATGGAGGCCTATGCACAGACGATGTGCCGAGGCTCGGCCTACCACCAGGACGCGGTGCAGCGCTTCCGCGACCGGCAGCCGCTGCGCTTCGACTGGAACCGCGACGCATGAGCACGCGCAGCGCGGGCGGCGCCGAGGTCCATTCGGCGGACGGCCTCGCCGAACGCCTGCAGGCCCTGGTCCGCCCGGGCGACACGCTCTGGTGGGGCCAGGCCACGGCCGAGCCGCTGACGCTGACCCGTGCGCTGGTGGCCCACCGACAGGCGCTCGCAGGCGAGGGCCGGCTGCGGGTGTTCGTCGGCATCGCCGCCTCGGACACGCTGCAGCCCGTGCAGGCGGACGTGCTGGACTTCTTCGGCTACGCGGCGGGTGGCGCGCACCGCGCGCTGGCGCAGGCCGGTGTGCTGGACATCCTGCCCTGCCACTACTCGCAACTGCCCGGCCTGATCGAGCAGGGCCGCCTGCCGGCCGACGTGGTGCTGCTGCAGCTGTCGCCGCCCGACGCGCAGGGCCGCTACAGCCTGGGCCAGGCCTGCGAGTACCTGCCAGCGGCCATCGCCCGCGCGCGGGTGGTGGTCGGCGAAGTGAACCCCGAGGTGCCCTGGACGGCCGGCGGTCCGCTGCTGCGCGCCGAAGACTTCGCCCTGCTGGTGGACGCTGCCCATCCGCCGCTCGCGCTGCGGCGCGCCGCGCCCGGTGCCGCAGAACTGGCCATCGCCGCGCACATCGCCGGCCTGGTGGAAGACGGTGCCACGCTGCAGCTCGGCGTGGGCAACCTGCCCGAGGCGGTGCTGGCCGCGCTGCACCGCCACCGCGACCTGGGCCTGCACAGCGGCGCGGTGGGCGACGGCGTGGCCGCGCTGGCCGAGGCCGGCGCGCTCACGAATGCCCGCAAGACACGCGACACCGGAACGGGCATCGCCGGCATCCTCATGGGCAGCGCCGCCCTGCGCCGCTGGGCCCACCGCAACCCGGCCCTGCAGTTGCGCGACACCCGCTACACGCACGACGCGCAGGTACTGGCCGACAGCCATCGCCTCGCCGCCATCAACGCCGCCATCGAGGTCGACCTCACCGGCCAGGTCAATGCCGAGGTCGCCGGCGGCGTGTACGTGGGCGCGGTGGGCGGCGCGGCCGACTTCCTGCGCGGCGCTGCGCGCAGCCGTGGCGGCCTGCCCATCGTGGCGCTGCCCGCCTCGCACCAGGGCCGCAGCCGCATCGTGGCGCGGCTGTCCGGCCCCGTGAGCACGGCCCGCAGCGATGCCGGCCTGATCGTCACCGAGCACGGCGTGGCCGACCTGCGCGGCCAGCCGCTGTCGCGCCGCGTGCAGCGCCTCGTCGACATCGCCGCGCCCGAGCATCGCGCCGCCCTCGCCCACGAGGCGCATGCGCTGCTGCGCCAGTGCGGCGCGGCCTTCCATTGACGGCCTTTCCCTTCATCGTCCCAGGAGTCCCCATGCGCCGAGCCGCCATCGTCACCCCCCTGCGCACGCCCGTCGGCGCCTTCGGCGGCAGCCTTCGACCGGTGCCCGTCGAGGAACTGGCCGCCACCGTGGTGCGCGCCGTCGTCGACCGCAGCGGCATCGACCCGGCCCGCATCGACGACGTGGTGTTCGCCCAGTCCTATGCCAGCAGCGAGGTGCCCTGCGTGGGCCGCTGGGCCGCGCTGCAGGCCGGCCTGCCCGTGGGCGTGCCCGGCATGCAGCTGGACCGGCGCTGCGGCGGCGGCCTGCAGGCCGTGGTGACGGCAGCCATGATGGTGCAGAGCGGCGCCGCCGACGTGGTGCTGGCGGGCGGCGTGGAGAGCATGAGCAACATCGAGTACTACAGCACCGACATGCGCTGGGGCGCACGCTCGGGCAACGTGCGCTTCTACGACCGGCTGGAGCGCGGCCGCGAACGCTCGCAGCCGGTGGCGCGCTTCGGCCGCATCTCCGGAATGATCGAGACGGCCGAGAACCTGGCGCGCGACTACGGCATCGGCCGCGACGCCGCCGATGCCTTCGCGGCCCGCAGCCACCAGCGCGCCGCCGCCGCGTGGGAGGCCGGCCGCTTCGACGCCGAGGTCGTGCCGGTGAGCGTGCCCCAGCGCAAGGGCGAGGCGCTGCGCGTCGCGCGCGACGAAGGCATTCGCCCCGACACCACCGCGCAGAGCCTGGCCCGCCTGAAACCGCTGATGGCCGAGGGCAGCGTCACTGCCGGCAACGCCAGCCAGCAGAACGACGCCGCCGCGGCCTGCCTGGTGGTGGCCGAGGACACGCTGGCCGAACTGGGCCTCACGCCCATGGGCACGCTGGTGGGCTGGGCCGCGGCCGGCTGCGAGCCCTCGCACATGGGCATCGGCCCGGTGCCGGCCACGCAGAAGCTGCTGGCGCGCCTGGGCCTCACCCTGGACCAGATGGACCTGGTGGAAGTCAACGAGGCCTTCGCCTGCCAGGTGCTGGCCGTGCTGCAGGGCTGGGACTGGCAGGACCAGGACGCCATCGCCCACAAGCTCAACGTCAACGGCTCGGGCATCTCGCTGGGCCACCCGATCGGCGCCACGGGCGTACGCATCCTGGCCACGCTGATGCACGAGCTGCAGCGCCGCCAGGGCCGCTATGCGCTGGAGACGATGTGCATCGGCGGCGGCCAGGGCATCGCGGCCGTGTTCGAGCGCGCCTGAGTTCCAGGGGGCCGCCGGCCACCCGTTCATACCAAGACAAGGAGACAACCATGGCCCATTCCCCGATCCGCACCGCCCGGCGCTCCTTGCTGAGGGCGGCGCTGGCCCTTGCCGCCGCCTTCGCACTGCCGCCCGCGCTCGCGCAGGACAACCCGCCGGTGCGCCTCATCGTCGGCTATGCGGCCGGCGGGCCGGTGGACCAGGGCGCGCGCCTGGTGGCCGTCGCGCTCTCGCGCGAACTGGGGGGGCCGGTGCTGGTGGAGAACAAGCCCGGCGCCAACGCCACGCTGGCCGGCAGCGAGGTGGTGCGGGCCAGGCCCGACGGCCTGACGCTGTTCTTCGCGGCCAGCCCCACCATCACCATCAGCCCCAACGTGATGGCGCGCATGCCCTTCGACCCGGCGCGCGACCTGGCACCGGTGGCGCCGGTGCTGAGCTACTACAACGTGCTGGTCGCCAACAACGACGAGCCCTTCAGGACCACCCGCGAGCTGGTGGCCTACGCCAAGGCCAACCCGGGCAGGCTGAGCTACGGCTCCGCGGGCGTGGGCGGCTCCAACCACCTGGGCATGCTGCTCTTCGCCAAGCGCAGCGGCATCGCGCTCAATCACATTCCCTACAAGGGCAATGCGCCGGCCATGACGGATCTGATCGGCGGCCAGATCGACCTGATGATGGACATCATCAGCACCGCCGGCACCTACATCGCCGCCGGCAAGGTGCGCCCCATCGCCGTCACCTCGCCGCAGCGCAACGCCACGCTGCCGGAGGTGCCCACCCTGGCCGAATCGGGCATCGCCGGGCTGGAGGGTTTCGACGTCGGCGGCTGGTACGGCATCTACGGACCCAAGGACCTGCCCGCGGCCAAGGTGGAGAGCCTCAACCGCGCCATCACGGCCGCCCTGGCGCAACCGGCGCTGGCCAAGCGCCTGAAGGAACTGGGCTACGACGAATGGACCGGCGCGCCGCAGAAGCTGGCCGAGCGCGCCGCGAAGGAGCGGGCGCTGTGGTCCACCGTGACCCAGGGCATCGTGGTGGATTGACATGCCCACCCGCCTGCACCACGCCCTGGACCGCTGGCTGGCCGAAGCGCCGCAGCGGCCCTTCATCCACCTGCCCGACGGCCGCAGCCTGAGCTTCGCCGACCTGGGCGCCATGACCGATGCCGCCGAGGCCGAGCTGCGCTCGCTGGACGTGCGGCCTGGCGACCGCGTGCTGGTGGTGGCCGAGAACGGCCCCGAGCATGCGGCGCTGATCCTGGCCTGCAGCCGCGTCGGCGCCTGGTCCTGCGGCGTCAACGCGCGCATGGCACCGGCCGAGGTCGACGGCTTCGACACCACCGCCGACGCGCGGCTGGTGTACTTCACGGCCCAGGCCAGCGACGGCGCCGCCGCCCATGCGGGACGGATGGACGCCATGCCTTCGGCCGTGCCGGGCCTCTTACGCACGGCCGTGCGCGCCGCCGCGCGGCCCGAGCCCGATCCGCAGCTCGGCGAGCGCGGCGCCGTGGCCGCGCTCATCTTTACCTCGGGCACCACGGGACGGCCCAAGGGCGTGATGCTCACGCACGACGCGCTGCTGCACTTCGCGCGCGTATCGGGCGCCTCGCGCCAGCTGGGGCCCGACGACCGCAGCTATGCCTTCGTGCCGATGACCCACATCTTCGGCCTGGGCACGGTGTTGATGAGTTCGCTGCTGGCGGGCGCGCAGCTGGTGATGCGGCCGCAGTTCGAACCGCAGGACCTGCTGCAGGCGCTGGCCCATGAAGGCGTCTCGCAGCTGCAGGGGCCGCCGGCGCTGTTCTCGCGCCTGCTGGCCCACCTGGAGCACGAGGGCATCGCCCGGCCCGAGGCACCCCACCTGCGCTACCTCTACACCGGCGCCGGGCCGCTGGACCTGGCGCTCAAGCGGCGCGTGGAGGCGGCCTTCGGCCAGGTACTGCATCACGGCTACGGCCTGTCCGAGTACGCCGGCTCGGTGCACGTCACTCGCCTGGGTGAGCGGCGCGACGACACCAGCGCCGGCCACCGGGTGGCCGAGGCCGAACTGCAGGTGGTGGAGCCGGCGACGGGCCGGTTGCTGCCGGTGGGCGAGCGCGGGGAGCTGTGGATCCGCGGCCGGGGCCTCATGCCCGGCTACTTCCGCGATGCCGCAGCCACCGCCGCAGCCATGCGCCCGGGCGGCTGGTACGCCAGCGGCGACCTGGGCGAGCTCGCGGCGGACGGCGCGCTCTTCGTGGTCGGTCGGCTGAAGGAAATGATCATCCGCTCGGGCTTCAACGTGTACCCGGCGGAGGTGGAACTGGCCCTCAACACCCATCCCGCGGTGCAGCGCTCGGCCGTGGTCGGCTGCCCCGAGGACGACGGCAACGAGGCCATCGTGGCCTATGTCGAGTTGCGCCGCGGCGCGCTGCTCGACGCCGCGGCGCTGCAGGCCCACCTGCGCCCGCTGCTGGCGCCCTACAAGCGCCCGGCGCGCATCGTGGCGCTGGACGAGCTGCCCACCAACACCAACGGCAAGGTCCTGCGGCGCGTGCTGCGCGAGTGGGCCGAGGCGCCGACGCATTGACACCAGAAGAAGGAGACACGCCATGCCCACCATCCCCGTCGATTCCGACCGCCGACGCTGGCTCGCCGGTGGCCTGCTGGCCGCCGCCACCTGGCCGATCGGTGCGCTGGCCGCCGAGCCCTGGCCCAGCCGGCCGGTGCGCTTCATCGTGCCCTTCCCGCCCGGCGGGCCGGTGGACACCACGGCGCGCATCGCCAGCCAGCGGCTGTCGGAGATCTGGAAGACGCCCACCGTCATCGACAACCGCGCCGGCGCGGGCGGCACCGTCGGCGCCACGGTCGCAGCCAAGGAGGCGCCCGACGGCTACGGCCTGTTCGTGGGCGCCATCCACCATGCGGTCAACCCTGCGCTCATGGGCAAGCTGCCCTACGACATCGAGAAAGACTTCGCGCCGGTGAGCTTCGCGGCCGTATTCCCGGTGTTCGTGGTCGCCAACGCCGCGGTGCCCGCCAACACCATCGCCGAGCTGATCGCGCTGGCGAAGAAGCCGGGCAGCCAGCTGAGCTTCGGCTCCTCCGGCAACGGCGGCGGCACGCACCTGGCGGGCGAGCTGTTCAACATGGAGGCCGGCACGAAGCTGCTCCATGTGCCCTACAAAGGCAGCGCGCCGGCCATGAACGACCTGCTGGGCGGGCAGGTGCAGCTGATGTTCAGCGACGCACCCACGGCGCTGCCGCACATCCGCTCCGGGCGCATCAAGGTGCTGGCCGTGGCCAGCCCGCAGCGCTCGGCCATGCTGCCGTCGGTGCCCACCGTGGCCGAGTCCGGGTTGCCTGGCTACGAGGCCTATTCCTGGGCGGCGCTGTTCGCGCCGGCGCGCACGCCGCAGCCGGTGCTGGACCGCATCAATGCCGACTTCAACACCGCCTTCAACGACCCGGCCGTGCGCCAGCGGCTGCTGGACGCGGGCG
Organism: Pseudacidovorax intermedius; assembly: GCF_001476815.1. Lineage (GTDB taxonomy): Bacteria > Pseudomonadota > Gammaproteobacteria > Burkholderiales > Burkholderiaceae_C > Xenophilus > Xenophilus intermedius_A. Next base: position 9,220 of record NZ_LDSL01000189.1, read on the forward strand.
CCGAGGCCGACCCGGGCACGCAGGAGGCCATGCGCCAGCGGCTGCACAGCGAGATGGGCAAGTGGGCGAAGGTCATCAAGACGGCCGGCATCACGGTGTCCTGACCCATGTCCAGCACACCCTCTCCCACCATGCACGTCGGCGCGGGCGCCCACTACCAGGCCGAGCTGGATGCCGGCCGCTTCTGCCTGCAGCATTGCCCGCAGTGCGGTCGCCATGTGTTCACGCCGCGCGAACTCTGCCCCCACTGCGGCGCTGCCCCGCTGCGCTGGGTGCGGGCGCGCGGTACCGGCGAGGTCCATTCGGCCAGCACGGTCCACCGCAAGGCCGAGGACGGCGGCCCCTACAACGTGTCGCTGATCGACCTCGACGAGGGCGTGCGCATGATGAGCCGCGTGGAAGGCATCGTGCCCGAGGCCGTGCGCATCGGCCAGCGCGTGAAGGCGCGCGTCGTCCAGCGCGAGGGGCGCGGGCTGGTGCTCTTCCAGCCCGAGGAAGGCGGTGCGGCATGACCACGGCCGGACAGATCCCCCGTTCCGCGCTCGATGCCGGCACCGTCAACCGCGGCCTGCGGGGCCGCGTCGCCATCGCCGGGGCCGCCACCTACGGCTGCGGCGAGTCGCCGGGCATGGACGACATGGCGCTGCTGGTGCGCGCCGCCCATGCGGCGGTGGCCGATGCGGGCCTGACGATGCAGGACATCGACGGCATCGCCACCTGCAGCGTGGCGGCCAGCATGTGGGCCATGCCGGTGGTGGAGCACCTGGGCCTCAACCCCAGCTACGTGGACGGCACCATGCTGGGCGGCAGCAGCTTCATCGCCCACCTGCTGCCGGCCATCCGCGCGCTGGAGGCGGGCCAGTGCAAGGCGGTGCTGGTGTGCTACGGCAGCGCGCAGCGCTCGGCCAGCTTCGGCCGGCGGGAAATGCAGGCGGCACGGCGCTTCCTCGATCCGCAGCCCTGGGAATCGCCCTACGAGCCGGTGCTGCCCGTGACCGCCTATGCGCTGGCCGCGGCGCGCCACATGTACGAGTTCGGCACCACGCGCACCCAGCTGGCCGAGGTGGCCGTCGCCGCCCGCGCCTGGGCCCAGCGCAATCCCGAGGCCTTCCGGCGCGATCCGCTCACGGTCGACGACGTGCTGGCCGCGCGGCCCGTCGCCAGCCCGCTGGGCGTGCTCGACTGCTGCCTCGTGACCGACGGCGGCGGCGCCCTGGTGCTGGTGCGCGCCGACCGCGCGCGCGACCTGCCGCAGCCGCCGGTCTATGTCCTGGGCACGGCCACGGCCGTGTGGCACCGGCAGATCTCGTGCATGCCGGTGCTCACCACCACCGCGGCCGCCCAGTCGGGGGCTCAGGCCTTCGCCATGGCAGGCCTGGGGCCCGCCGACATGGACATGGCCCAGCTCTACGACGCCTTCACCATCAACACGCTGCTGTTCCTGGAAGACCTGGGCTTCTGCGCCAAGGGCGAGGGCGGCCCCTTCGTGGAGGGCGGCGCCATCGCGCCGGGCGGGCGGCTGGCCGTCAACACCAACGGCGGCGGACTGTCCTGCGTGCACCCCGGCATGTACGGCATCTTCGCCCTGATCGAGGCCGTGCGGCAGCTGCGCGGCCAGGCCGGCCAGCGCCAGCTGGCGACGCACCGCACGGCCGTGGTCCACGGCAACGGCGGCACGCTGTCCAGCCAATCCACCGCCGTGCTGGGCACGGCCGACAGCCTGTGAGGAGACGAGCCCCATGATCCGCGATACCCAGACCCTCGACGCGCTGCTCGACAGCGTGAACCGCTTCGTGCGCGACCGCCTCGTGCCCGCCGAAGACACCGTGGAGCGCACGGACGAAGTGCCCGCCGACATCGTGCAGGACATGCGCGCGCTGGGCCTGTTCGGCCTGTCGATCCCCGAAGAGCACGGCGGCCTGGGCCTCACCATGGAGGAAGAGGCCCGCGTGCTCTTCGCGCTGTGCCAGACCTCGCCCGCCTTCCGCTCGGTGATCGGCACCAACGTGGGCATCGGCTCGCAGGGCATCCTGATCGACGGCACGCCCGAGCAGCAGCGCGACTGGCTGCCGCGGCTGGCCAGCGGCGAGCTGATCGCCTCCTTCGCGCTGACCGAGCCCGAGGCCGGTTCGGACGCCGCCTCGCTGCGCACCACGGCCATCCGCGACGGCGACCATTACGTGGTCAACGGCAGCAAGCGCTACATCACCAACGCGCCGCATGCGGGCATGTTCACGCTCATGGCGCGCACCGATCCGCAGGACAAGGGCGCCGGCGGCATTTCGGCCTTCATCGTCGACGCACGCACGCCGGGCATCCGCTTCGGCAAGAACGACCGCAAGATGGGCCAGCGCGGCGCCCACACCTGCGACGTGATCTTCGACGACGTGCGGGTGCCGGCCGCCAACCTCATCGGCGGGCGCGAAGGGCAGGGCTTCCGCACCGCGATGAAGGTGCTGGAGAAGGGCCGCATCCACATCGCGGCGGTGGCAGTGGGGTTGGCCCGGCGCATCCTGCGCGACGCGCTGGCCTACGCCGTGGAGCGCAAGCAGTTCGGTCAGCCGGTGGCCGACTTCCAGCTGGTGCAGGCCATACTGGCCGACAGCCAGGCCGAGCTGTTCGCCGCCGAATCGATGACGCTGGAGGCCGCGCGCCGCCGCGACGAGGGCCTGCCGGTGGCCATCGAGGCCTCCAGCGCCAAGATGTTCGCCACCGAGGCCTGCGGCCGCATCGCCGACCGCGCGGTGCAGATCCTGGGCGGCGCCGGCTACATGGCCGAGTACGGCATCGAGCGCTTCTACCGCGACGTGCGGCTGCTGCGCCTGTACGAGGGCACCACGCAGATCCAGCAGATCATCATCGCGCGGGCCATGGCGCGGGATGGGCGTGTGGCCTGAGGGAAGGCCGCGACGCAGGCTGCCTCAGTCCGGATCGAGCCGCCCCTGCGCATCGGCCACGAGCAGCGCCACCAGCTCCTGCGCGAAGGCCGGCAGCGTCTCGCGCCGGCGCATGCAGATCTGCATCTCGCGCACCGACCAGGCGTCCGACAGCGGCACGATGCCGATGGCCATGGCCTGCGCATGCCGGCTGGCGGCCGACTCGGGCAGCACACCCACGCCCACGCCGGACGCGATCATGCGGCAGGCGGTCTCGAAGTTGCCCACCTGGATGCGCTGCTTGATGGGCTTGTGCAGCTGGTCGCTGGCCTGCCGCAGGAAGGCGTGGATGGCGCTGGACTCGTGCAGGCCCACGTGGTCGAAGGCGAGCGTGTCGGCGAAGTCGATCTGCGCCTCGGCCTGCAGCGCATGGCCCTGCGGCACCACCAGCACCAGCCGGTCGCGGCGGTAGGGCAGCGTCTCCAGGTCTTCGGTGCGCACCAGGCCGGCCACGATGCCGATGTCGGTCTGGCCGTCCATCACCGCGCGCACGATGTCGTGCGACAGGCGTTCGCGCAGGTCGATGTTGACGTCCGGGTTGCGCCGCAGAAAGTGCCGCAGCACCGGCGGCAGGAATTCACTGAGCGAGGTGGTGTTGGCGAACACCCGCACATGGCCCTTGATGCCGCGCACGTATTCCTGCATGTCGCCGCGCAGGTGCTCGATCTGGCCCAGCACGGCGCGCGCATGCGTCACCAGCGCCTGGCCGGGCGGCGTGAGCGTCACGCCCTGGTTGGTGCGGAAGAGCAGCTTGGTGCCGATGCCTTCCTCCAGGTTCTTGATGCGGGTGCTGGCCGCCGGCAGCGAGATGAAGGACAGCTCCGCGCCGCGCGTCATGCTGTTGGCGTCGGCGATGTGCACCATCAGGCGCAGGTCCACCAGGTCGAAATGCATGGCCATGGGCGGGCATTCTAGGAATGCCCCCGGCCGTCGCCGCAGCGCTGCGCCTCGGTGGAAGCCCGCCTTCCACAAATGAAAAGCAGCCGCTGCGCCCGCGCCGTAGCATGCGCGCGCGGCCCGCCAGAAGGCCGCGGAGACAAGTCCGCATGACCGCTTCCCCATCGCCCACCCACCAAGCGCCCGCCGGCGCGCTGTCGCACCTGCGGGTGCTCGACCTCTCGCGCGTGCTCGCCGGCCCCTGGTGCACGCAGAACCTGGCCGACCTGGGCGCCGACGTCGTCAAGATCGAGAAGCCCGGCGAAGGCGACGACACCCGCCGCTGGGGGCCGCCCTTCTTCGCCGACGAGGCCGGCCAGCCCACGGACCAGGCCTGCTACTTCGCCGCCTGCAACCGCAACAAGCGCTCGGTCACGGTGGACATGGCCACAACCGAAGGCCAGCAACTCATCCGCGCGCTGGCGGCGCAGAGCGACGTGGTGGTGGAGAACTTCAAGACCGGCGGCCTGGCGCGCTACGGCCTGGACTACGGCAGCCTGTCGGCGCTGAACCCGCGGCTGATCTACTGCTCGGTCACGGGCTTCGGCCACACCGGACCGTACGCGCCGCGCGCCGGCTACGACCTGCTGGTGCAGGCCATGAGCGGGCTGATGAGCGTGACCGGCCGCGCGGACGGGGAACCCGGCGGCGGCCCACTGCGGGTGGGCGTGGCGGTGATCGACCTGTTCACCGGCATGTACGCCACCACCGCCATCCTGGGTGCGCTGGAGGCGCGCCACCGCACCGGCCGCGGCCAGCACATCGACATGGCGCTGATGGACGTGGCCATGGCCGTGCTGGCCAACCAGGGCGCGGGCTATCTCAACAGCGGCCAGGTGCCGGGCCGCCTGGGCAACAGCCATCCGAGCGTGGTGCCCTACCAGGACTTTCCGACCACCGACGGCCGCATGCTGCTGGCCATCGGCAACGACGGGCAGTTCGCCCGCTTCTGCGCCGCCGCCGGCACCGGCTGGGCGCAGGAACCGCGCTTCGCCACCAACGCGGCGCGCGTGGTGCACCGCGCGGCGCTGATCCCGCTGATGGAGGCCATCACGCGCCAGCGCCCGACGGCCGACTGGATCGCGCTGCTGGAAGACAAGGCCGTGCCCTGCGGCGCCATCAACGACGTCGGCCAGGCCTTCGCCGATCCGCAGGCGCAGGCCCGTGGCCTGGCCGTGACGCAGCGGCGCTATGCCGACGGCGAACGGCCGGCCGGCGAGGTGGTGGACCGCGTGGTCACGGCCGCCAGCCCGCTGCGGCTGTCGGACACGCCGCCCACCCTGCGCCACGCGCCGCCGGCGCTGGGCCAGCACACCGACGCGGTGCTGGCGGAACGGCTGGGCCTGGGCGCCGGCGACATCGCGGGCCTGCGCGCCCGCGGCGTCGTCTGAGCGCCGGCGGGCAGTCCGCTCAGCCCGCCCGCACCTGCGCCTCCAGCGCATCCACGAACAGCGCCGGCACGTCGCAGCCGGTCTGGTCGTGGATCTCCTGGAAGCAGGTGGGGCTGGTGACGTTGATCTCGGTGAGCGAGCCGCCGATCACGTCCAGGCCGATCAGCAGCAGGCCGCGCGCGAAGAGCTTGGGGCCGATGGCCTCGGCGATGCGGCGGTCGTCGGCCGACAGCGGCTGGGCCACGCCCTTGCCGCCGGCCGCCAGGTTGCCGCGCACCTCGGTGCCCTGCGGAATGCGTGCCAGGCAGTAGGGCACGGGCTGGCCGGCGATCACCAGCACGCGCTTGTCGCCCTGGCTGATCTCGGGCACGAAGCGCTGGACCATGATCGTCTCGGCGCCGCCCTTGTTGAGCGTCTCGATGATGGAGCCCAGGTTCAGCGCGTCCTGCTTGACGCGGAAGATGCCCATGCCGCCCATGCCGTCCAGCGGCTTGAGGATGATGTCGCCGTGCTCGGCATGGAAGGCGCGCACCGCCGCGTCGCTGCGCGTCACCAGCGTGGGCGTGGTGAATTCGGGAAACTCCATGATCGCCAGCTTTTCCGGATGGTCGCGCAGCGCCCGCGGCTTGTTGACCACGCGCGCGCCCTCGCGCTCGGCCTGTTCCAGCAGGTGGGTGGCGTAGATGTACTCGGCGTCGAAGGGCGGGTCCTTGCGCATCAGCACGGCGTCGAAGTCCTTGAGCGGCACGCGCTCGCGCTGGTCCACCGTGTACCAGTCCTCGGCATCGCCGGTGAGCGTGATGCGCAGCACCTCGGCCTCGACCACGCCGCCGGAGCGCCAGCCCAGGTCCTGCGGCAGGCAGGCGGCGATGCGGTGGCCGCGCCGCTGGGCCTCGCGCATCATCGAGAAGGTGGTGTCCTTGTAGGTCTTGAACAGGTCGAGCGGATCGGCGACGAAGAGGAAGTTCATGATGGCGTGTGCTTGTTGTCGTGGCCGCCCTGGCGGGCGTCCAGCCTGATCTTGCAGGCAGGCGCGATGTCCTTGCCGGTGGGGGTCTTTGGCCGGCCGGCCTGCTGCACGAGCAGCGCGGCCGCGCCAGCCACCACGCCCCAGAAGGCGGAACCGATGCCGAATAGGGTGAGGCCCGAGAGCGTGACCAGGAAGGTGATGAGCGCCGCCTCGCGGTGCGCCTCGTCGCGCAGCGCGGTGGCCAGGCCGCCGCCGATGGTCGACAGCAGCGCCAGTCCGGCGATGGCCGCCACCAGCTCCTTCGGAAAGGCCGTCAACAGTCCCGCCACCGCAGCGCCGAAGCAGCCGATCAGCACGTAGATGAGGCCGCAGCACACGGCGGCGGTGTAGCGCTTGTGTGGGTCTTCGTGCGCCTCGCGGCCCATGCAGATGGCGGCGGTGATGGCGCTCAGGTTGAGCGCATAGCCGCCGAAGGGCGCCAGCAGCAGCGTGGCCACGCCGGTCAGCGTGATCAGCTTGCTGACCGGCATGTCATAGCCCGCGGCACGGATGGCCGCCACGCCGGGCAGGTTCTGCGAGGCCATGGTCACGACGAAGAGCGGCAGCGCCAGGCTGATGGCCGCCTGCCACGTGAATTGCGGCATGGTGAACACCGGCATGGCCAGCGTGAAGTGCACCGTGCTCCACGCCAGCTGGTCGCGCACGGCCGCATAGGCGATGGCCGCCGCCAGGGTCAGCGGCACGGCGTAGCGCGGCAGCCAGCGCTTGCCCGCGAGGTAGGTGGCCAGCATCAGCAGGACCAGCGGCAGCGCCGTCTGCGCGGCCGTGAAGGCCGACAGGCCGAAGCGCGCCAGCACGCCCGCCAGCAGCGCCGAGGCGATGGCCATGGGAATGCGGTTCATCACCCGCTCGAACCAGCCGGTGGCGCCGGCCAGCGTGATGAGTGCGGCGCAGACGATGAAGGCACCCACGGCCTCGCCCATGGAATAGCCGGCACCGGCCGTGGCCAGCACAGCCGCGCCGGGCGTGCTCCAGGCCACCATGACCGGCTTGCGCAGCCACAGCGACGGGATGACCGTGGCCAGGCCCATGCCGAGGCCCAGTGCCCACATCCACGAGGCGATCTCCCGCGCATCGGCCCCGAAGGCCTGCGCGGCCTGGAACACGATGGCCACCGAACTGGTGAAGCCCACCAGCACCGCGACGAAGCCGGCGGTGAAGGCGGGCAGGTTGACATCCCGGAAAAAACGCATAGCCGGCGATTGTGCCGGGCCGACGTTTCAGGGCGTGACGACGCCCCCTCTCCCCCGACCCCTCTCCCGCGAGGGGAGAGGGGAGAGGGGCGGACGCGGGCACGACGAGGCGTTCCGCCCGCTGTGTGGGCTTGCCCCCTCTCCCCTCGCGGGAGAGGGTTGGGGAGAGGGG
>NZ_LDSL01000019.1 GCF_001476815.1 Pseudacidovorax intermedius
GAGTCGGCGCCTGCTGTACGCCGCGGCGATGTCGGCGGCGCGCACGAAGACGTGGAAGGACTTCTACCAGACGCAGCGCAACAAGGGGCTGAGCACGACGGCTGCACTGGTGGTGCTGGCCCGAAAGCTCATGCGCGTGGCGTTCTCGCTGTTCAAGCGACACGTGATGTTCAATGCCCGCTTGGCGGCCGCCAAAGCTTGACGAGAACCATAGAACCTCAGCGTGAACGGTCTTGACGCTACTTCCCAGTACCAGCCGGCATCGCCTTCTGCATCTCGGCCGCCATGCGGCGCATGTCCTCCGGCGACAGGGACTGCTGCATCTGGCCCATCATGCGCTGGATCTCGGCCTGCGTCGGCGCCCGGCCCGCGGCCGCAGCGGCGCTCATCGGCGCAGCCATGCGCTGCATCTCCACCACGTTCATCTTCATGCCGCCAGGCAGCACCATGTCGCCCGGCCGCATGCCGGCGGGGCAGGCGCCCTTCCATTGCGCCTCCATCACCAGATCGGTCTCGTCCTGCTTTGGACGCGGCGGTGCATAGGTGGTGTGCGAGCTGACGCGGTAGCGGCTGTCCATGTCGCCGGTGATCACGGTCAGCCGGGTCATCGTCGCGTCGGGCAGCTTGCAGACCTCCTTGTGCGTCAGCACGCGGCCCACCTCGCTGCGCATGTCCTCCTGGCAGTTGGTAGGCTTGCGCGCCTCGGCCTGGCGGCTGGCACCCTGCTCCTGCAGCAGGCGGTCGGTGGCGGCATCGGCGCATTGCTGCAGGGTCATCGGCTGGGCCTTGGCGGCGGTCTCGACGCGCATCTCCCACAGGCCGTCCTTGCGGCGCGGGAAGGCCGGGCCGGCGAGGACGAGGGCAGCCTCGGCGAGCAGCGCAACGGCGACGGTGATGCGAACGGGACGAAACGGGCGGAATGCGGACATGGCAGCTCCTCGGCGGATGCGGACTCCGCCTGCCGCGGTTGTAGTGGCCCGCGCCGCCGCTGCGAATATCGCGCGCGTACTAGGTCGAAGGTCGAAGGTCGAAGGTCGAAGCTGGAGCCTTGTGCAGGTGCAGGTCCCGATGGCACCGCCAACCGGTGATCGAACAACCGGCGTGGTGCCGTCCTGAGCCCCTCTCCCCTCGCGGGAGAGGGGTTGGGGAGAGGGGGCGCCCGCCGCCCGACGACCTTGCGCCTTGCGCGCGCCGTCACCCCCTCTCCCCCGCCCTCTCCCGCGAGGGGAGAGGGAGCAAGACAGTCAGGAGCAAGGCCTGCCTAGAACGCCGTCCACTTCTGCGCACTGGCCGCGCTTTCCACCGCCTTCTCGATGAAGCGCACGCCGCGCGCGCCATCGGCCAGGGTGGGGTAGTCGGCCCGCAGCGGATCGGGCGCCACACCCTGCTGCAGCGCGCGGATGTGCGCGATCACGCCCAGGTAGACATTGGCGAAGGCCTCGATGAAGCCTTCTGGATGGCCGGCCGGCAGCCGCGTGGCGAGGCGAGCAGAAGCCCCCAGCCAGGGCGAACCGCGCGTGAGCAGCCGGCGCGGGCCGTCCAGCGGCGCATGCACCAGCATCTCGGGCTGCTCCTGCCGCCAGTCCAGCGTGCCGGTGCTGCCGAAGACGCGCAGGCGAAGGTCGTTCTCGCAGCCCACCGCGATCTGCGAGGCCACGAGCACGCCGCGCGCGCCGCCTTTGAAGCGCAACAGCAGGCTGGCGTCGTCGTCCAGCCGCCGGTCAGGCACCAGCGCCGACAGGTCGGCGCACAGGCTCTCCAGCTCCAGGCCGGTGACGGTGGCCACCAGGTTCTCGGCATGCGAGCCGATGTCGCCCAGCGCGCCGGCCGCGCCGCTGCGTGCGGGGTCGGTTCGCCAGCCCGCCTGCTTGTTGTCGCCGCCTTCGAGCCGCGTGGCCAGCCAGCCCTGGTGGTAGTCGACCACCACCTTGCGCACCTCGCCGATGGCGCCGCCGGCCACCAGGTCGCGGGCCTCGCGCACCATGGGATAGCCGCTGTAGTTGTAGGTCACGCCGAAGACGCTGCCGCTGCGTGCCACCGTCTCCACCAGGTCCTGCGCCTGCTCGCTGGTGTGGACCAGCGGCTTGTCGCACACCACATGGATGCCGGCTGCGGCAAAGGCGCGGGCCACGCTGTGGTGCAGGTGGTTGGGCGTGACGATGGTGACGAAGTCAATGCGTTCGTCGGGCGTGCGCTTCAGTTCGTCATCGAGCAGCGACTGCCAGTCGGCATGGTTGCGCGCATCGGCCAGGCCGAGTTCGCGGCCCGAGGCGTACGCACGCTCGGGCGTAGACGACAGGGCGCCGGCCACCAGCTCGGCCTGGCCGTCCAGCGCCAGGGCCTGGCGGTGCACGGCGCCGATGAAGGCGCCCTGGCCGCCGCCCACCATGGCATAGCGCAGCTTGCGCGCGAAGGCACTCACGCCCTGCGCTGGTGCCGCGCCCTCGGGCTGCGCTTCGATGCGATGGCTCATGTGCCCGCCATGCCGCCCTGGGCGGCCTTGTCGAAAGCGGCGTCGAAGGCGCCGGCCGCGGGCGGAAAGTCCAGCCGGCGGCAGAAGGCGGCGCTTTCCGTGGCGCCGTGCACGCGGTCCATGCGGCTGTCCTCCCATTCCACGGAGAGCGGGCCGGCATAGCCGATGTCGTTGAGCGCCACGATGATGGCTTCGAAGTCCACCATGCCGCGGCCGACGCTGCGGAAGTCCCAGAAGCGGCGCGCGTCGCCGAAGCTGGTGTGGCCGCCGAAGACGCCCACGGTGCCGTCGCCGCGGCCCCACCACACGTCCTTCATGTGCGCGTTGTAGATGCGGTCCGCAAAGCCGCGGATGAAGCGCACATAGTCCACGCCCTGGTAGGCCAGGTGGCTGGGGTCGTAGTTGAAGCCGAAGCGCCGGTGGCCGCCGACGGCCGCGATGGCCCGCTCGGCCGAGGCGATGTCGAAGGCGATCTCGGTGGGATGCACCTCCAGCGCGAAGTTCACGTCCTGCTGCTCGAAGGTGTCCAGGATGGGGCCGAAGCGCCGACCGAAGTCCGCGAAACCCGCATCCCAGTAGGCCTGCGTCGTGGGCGGGAAGGCATAGGTCGCATGCCAGATCGACGAGCCCGTGAAGCCGGTGACGGTCTTGACGCCGAACTTCGCCGCGGCGCGCGCCGTGTCGGCCAACTCGCGGGCGGCGCGCTGGCGCACACCCTCGGGGGCGCCATCGCCCCACACGCGCGCCGGCAGGATGGCGCGATGCCGCTCGTCGATGAGGTCGCACACCGCCTGGCCCACCAGGTGGTTGCCGATGGCCAGGCAGGTCAGGCCATGCTCGCGCAGCAGCGCCCACTTGTCCCGCACGTAGGTGTCGGAGGCCAGCGCCTGCTGCACGTCGAAGTGGTCGCCCCAGCAGGCGAGCTCCAGGCCGTCGTAGCCCATGCGCCGCGCCAGCGGCGCCAGCTCGGCCAGCGGCAGGTCGGCCCACTGGCCGGTGAAGAGGGTGATGGGGCGCGGCATGCGACCGTCCTTTCTGCTGTCTTGTCGATGGTTTCCGGCGCGTTGCGCCGCGCAGACGGCCTGCACCCGCTCCCTCTCCCCTCGCGGGAGAGGGCTGGGGAGAGGGGGCTGCCCATGCGCACAGTGGGTGGCTGCGGCGGCGCACGCGCCCCCTCTCCCCCGGCCCCTCTCCCACGAGGGGAGAGGGGAGTGGGGCCGATCCGCGCGAGGCGCGCGGATCGTCAGAACGGCGAGTCGGGGTGGTAGAAGTCCTTGGCGTTGTCCTTGGTGATCAGCACCGACGGGATGATGGTCGTCGCCGGCAGCTTCTCGCCCTTCAGCCGCGCCTCGGCCGTGAGCTTGATCGCGTCGTAGATGAACTTGGGCGAGTAGCTCACGTCGGCCTGGATGCGCGGGTCCTTGTTGTCGAGGATGGTCTTGACCATGCCCTTGGCCCCGGCACCACCGAAGACGATCTTGATGTCGTTGCGCTTGGCCTGCTCGATGGCCTTGAGCACGCCCACGGCCATGTCGTCGTCCGCGGCCCAGATGGCGTCGATCTCCTTGAAGCGCGTCAGGTAGTCCTGCGTCACCTTGAAGGCGTCGTCGCGGTTCCAGTTGGCGTACTTGGCGTCGAGCAACTTGATGTCGGGATAGTTCTTGAGAACGGCGCTGAAGGCGTCCATGCGCTCGTTGTCCAGCGTGGTCGCGATGCCGCGCAGCGCCACCACGTTGCCCTTGCCGTTCAGCTTCTTGGCGATGTACTCGGCCGGGATCTTGCCGAAGGCGGTGTTGTCGCCGGCCACGTAGGCGTCCTGCGCGCTGGTGTCGGTGAGGCCGCGGTCCACCACCGTGACGTAGGCGCCCTTGGCCTTGACCTGCGCCACCGGCTTGGTCAGCGCGGCCGACTCGAAGGGGAAGACGACCAGCGCGTTGATCTTGGTGACGGTCGACAGGTCCTGCAGCTGGTTGGCCTGCTCGGGCGCGTTGGCGGCCGTCTTGATGGTGATCTTCAGATCCTTGTACTGCTTCTCCAGGTCCTTCTTGGCCTGGTTGGCCCAGTAGTTGATGCCGCCCATGAAGCTGTGGGTCGCGGCCGGGATGGACACGCCGAGGTTCACTTTCTCGGCAGCCAGCGCGGGCACGCTGGCGAAGGCGGCAGCGGCCACCGCGGTGAGCGCGAGGCGGCGGGTGATGAAGGTCATGCTGGGAGTCTCCTGGGTTGAAATGTCACTGGCACGGAACACGAACAGCCCGTTCACGCTGAGCCTGTCGAAGCGCAGCGCAGGGCTTCGACAGGCTCAGCCCGAACGGTGGGGGAAGATTCGAACGCATGGTGCTCACCGCCGGCCCCTCTGCAGAAAGGCCACCACGATGATCACGAAGCCCTGCACCGCCGCGTTGAGGTACACGCTGATGATGCTGGTGAGGTTGAGGATGTTGCTGATGACCGAGAGCAGGATCGCGCCCACCACCGTGCCGGCGATGCTGCCCGCGCCGCCCTTGAGCGCGGTGCCACCGACGATCACGGCGGCGATGGCCTCCAGCTCCCACAGCAGCCCGGTGGTCGGCGAGGCCGAGCCCAGCCGCGGCACGTACAGCAGCGTGGCGATGCCCACGCACACGCCCAGCAGCATGTAGGTGAGGATCTTCACGCGGTCCACGTCCACGGCCGCATAGCGCGCCACCTGTTCGTTGGAGCCGATGGCCTGCACGTAGCGCCCGTAGGCCGTGCGGTTGAGGATCACGCCGCCGACCACGGCCACCGCCACGAACACCCACACCGGCACCGGAATGCCCAGCAGGCTCGCGTAGTAGACCGGCGCATACAGGTCCGACAGGTCGTTGTCGAGCGTGAGCGCGCCGCCGTCGGCGAAGTAGGTGAGGTAGGCGCGGAAGATGCCCAGCGTGCCCAGGGTGACGATGAAGGGCTCGATGCGGCCCTTGGTGATGAGCAGCCCGTGCGCCAGGCCGAACATCGCGCCCAGCACCACCGCCAGGCCCGCGCCCAGCACCACGGCCATCAGCGGCGAGCCGGTGGCCGGCCCCGCCCAGTTGATGAACATGATCACGCTGCCCGCGATCAGCGCCGCCATCGAGCCCACCGACAGGTCGATGCCGCCCGAGATGATCACGAAGCACATGCCCACCGCGATGATGCCGATGAAGGCCGTGCGCGTGAGCACGTTCATGGCGTTGTCCACGGTCGCGAAGTCGCTGTTGAGTGCGGCCCCCGCGATGCACAGCAGCACCAGGCCGATGATGGGGCCCAGGCCGTGCAGGCGTTCGGCCCAGCCCGGCCGGGCGGCGGCGCGGTGCTGTGCGCCTTCGGCCGCGGCGGTGGAGGAGGAGGTGTCAGGCGTCGGCATGGGCTGTTCCCGTGGCATGGGCGATGAGCTGTTCTTCGGTGAGGCCGTCGGCCGGCAGCGTGGCGACGATGCGGCCCGCGCGCATGACGGCCACGTGGTGCGCCAGGCCGATGAGTTCCATCAGCTCCGACGAGATGACGATGACGGCCAGGCCCTCGCGCGCCAGGCGCTGGATCAGGAAGTAGATGTCGCGCTTGGCGCCCACGTCCACGCCGCGCGTCGGCTCGTCGAGCACCACCACCTTGGGATGCGGCTGCAGCACCTTGGCCAGGGCCAGCTTCTGCTGGTTGCCGCCGGACAGCGATGAAGCGCGCACATCCAGCGAGCCGGTGCGGATGCCGTAGTCCTTCACGGCCGCATCGAGCGCCGCGCGCTCGGCCTCGGGCCGCAGCCAGGGCCGGGCGTACTGGTCCAGCGCCATCAGCGTGAGGTTCTGCCGCAGGCCGAAGGCCACGTGCAGGCCCTTGCCCTTGCGGTCTTCACTCAGGTAGGTGAGGCCGTGGCGCGCGGCATCGCGTGGCGAGCGCAGTTGCACCGCGCGGCCCGCCAGCTCGACCTGGCCGCGCCCCGGGCGCAGGCCCAGCAGGCCTTCGAAGAGTTCGGTGCGACCCGCGCCGACCAGGCCGGCGAAGCCGAGGATCTCGCCGGGCCGCACCTCGAAGCCGGCCTGCTGCGCCCAGCCGGGCACGTCGAAGCCCTGCACGCGCAGCGCGGGGGCCCGGCCGGCCGGCACCGGCTCGCGCGGCGGATAGAGGTCGGCGATCTCGCGGCCGACCATCAGGCTGGCCATCTGGTGGCGGGTGACCTCGGCCGTGGCCGCGCGCGTGACGAAGCGGCCGTCGCGCATCACGACCACCTCGTCGGTCACGCGCTCGACTTCGTCCAGCTTGTGCGAGATGTAGACGATGGTCACGCCGTCGGTCCGCAGTTGGGCGATGAGGCGGAACAGGCGCTCGGTCTCGCCGGGCGTGAGCGTGGCGGTGGGCTCGTCCATGATCAGCAGCCGGGCGCGGCGCGCGATGGCCTTGGCGATTTCCACCAGCTGCTTCTCGGCCACGATCAGGCGCCGGACCTTGGTGGCCGGATCGATCCGCAGCCCCACCTGCGCCAGCGCCGCGGCGGCCTCGGCCTGCATGGCACGCTCGTCGAGGAACGGGCCCTTCTTCTTCTCGTGGCCCAGGAAGATGTTGTCGGCCACGCTCAGGTCTTCGGCCAGGTTGAATTCCTGGTGGATCAACACGATGCCCAGCGCCTCGGCATCGCGCGAGCTGCGGAAGGCCTGCGGCTGGCCGTTGGTGCGCAGCACGCCGCCGGTCGGGCTTTCGTAGCCGGCCAGGATCTTCATCAGGGTGGACTTGCCGGCGCCGTTCTCGCCCAGCAGGCCGACCACCCGGCCGGGCGGCAGCGCGAAGCTCACGCCGTGCAGCACCTGCACCGGGCCGAAGGCCTTGGTGATGGCATCGAACTCGACGGCGACGCCGGTCTTGCTCGGGGCAGTGGTGCGGGTCATGGCGTGCATCGCGTCCTTGCCGTGTTCAGGGTGCGACGCCGCGGGCGCGCAGCGTCTCGTGCATGGCCAGCACGCCGGCGCCGGTCACGCCCGCGTCGGTGCCCAGCGGCGTGTACTGGATCTCCAGGTGCCGCGTCGACAGGGCCAGGGAGCGCTGGTACACGCTCTGCCGCACGGCCGCCAGGAACAGCGGGCCGATCTGCGTGATGCCGCCGCCGATGAACACGTGCGAGGGATTGAAGAAGTTCACCACCGAGGCCAGCATCTGCCCGATCAGGCTGCCGGCGCGCTGGATGATGGCGTTGGCCACCACGTCGCCCGCCCGGCTGGCGTGGCCCACGTCGATGGCCTCGATGCGGCCCTGAGTGCGCAGCACGGCCGCCAGCGCGGGCGACTCGCCGCGCTCCGCCGCCGCCTGCGCCATGCGCACGATGGCCGGGCCCGCGGCCATGGCCTCGACGCAGCCCACGTTGCCGCAATGGCAGCGCGGCCCCTGCTGGTCGACGCAGATGTGGCCCACGTCGCCGGCCGAGCCGGCGGCGCCGCGGTAGACCTCGCCGTGGCACACGATGCCGCAGCCGATGCCGGTGCCCACCTTGATCACCAGGAAGTTGGACAAGCCGCGCTGCAGCCGCCACAGCTCGCCCAGCGCCATCAGGTTGACGTCGTTGTCGACGAAGACCGGCGCCGCATAGTCCTCGCGCAGGTAGTCGCGGATCGAGAAGCTGTCCCAGCCCGGCATCAGCGGCGGATTGACCAGCTGGCCGGCCTCGAAGTTGACCGGCCCCGGCACGCCCATGCCGATGCCCAGCACGCGCCGCCCCGGAATGCCCCGGGCCTGCAGCAGCTCGCGCAGCCGCTGGCGCACGCGGGCCAGCACCACGCCCGGGCCCTCGCGCACGTCGATGGCCTCGGCATGCCGCGCGAGCACCGTCAGGTCGGGCTGCATCACGGCGACGTCGAGGCTGGTCGCGCCGATGTCCACGGCCAGCAGCACACCCAGTTCGGCATGCAGCTGCAGCTGTTCGGGCCGGCGTCCGCCGGTGGAGGCTTGCGGGCCGGCCTCGGCCAGCAGGCCCTGCTCGATCAGGCCGGCGATCAGGGCGTTGGCGCGGCTGCGGGAAAAGCCCAGGCGCTCGGCCATGCCATGGCGCGAGCCGCCGGCCGACCAGAAGAGGGTCGACAGCAGGTCCAGCTCACCGGCGGAAAGGCCGTTCCAGGGCGCCATGCGGCGTTGTCTCCGTGTTCTCGTGGCCAGCCTCGAACGGGTGGCGCAGTGGCACGGATGCTAGGCGGCCGACTTTGCGCAGACAAGGCCGAACTTCGGCCATAAACAGGCGGAAGCCGTCAAGCGTCTGGCTTATGAAGAGGTGCGCAGTGCGCCCAATGAAAAAAGCCAGTCGGCGAACCGACTGGCTTTCTGCAGAGGCAGGGTCGCGGCAAGGTGCCGCGCGCCCTCATTTCTTCTGGCGGAACTTGCGCAGCGCGGCCAGCTGGGCGGCCATCACGGCCAGCTCGGACTGGGCCATGGCGATGTCGATCTCGCTCTTGGCGTTCTTGAGGGCTTCCTCGGCGGCGCTCTTGGCGGCGGCGGCCTTCTCGTCGTCCAGGTCCTTGCCGCGGATGGCGGTGTCGGACAGCACGGTCACGCAGTCGGGCTGCACTTCGAGGATGCCACCGGCCACGAACACGAACTCCTCGCCACCGTCGGCCGTCTCGATGCGCACGGCACCGGGACGGATGCGCGTGATCAGCGGCGTGTGGCGCGGGAAGATGCCGAGCTCACCGGCTTCGCCGGGCAGCGCGACGAACTTCGCCTCGCCCGAGAAGATGGACTCCTCGGCGCTGACGACGTCGACACGAATGGTGTTTGCCATGGATGGTCTGCCGATCAGCCGAGCTTCTTGGCCTTCTCGAAGGCCTCGTCGATGGTGCCGACCATGTAGAAGGCCTGCTCGGGCAGGTGGTCGCACTCGCCGTTGGCGATCATCTTGAAGCCGCGGATGGTTTCCGACAGCGGCACGTACTTGCCGGGCGCGCCGGTGAACACTTCGGCCACGTGGAAAGGCTGCGACAGGAAACGCTGGATCTTCCGGGCGCGGGCCACGGCCAGCTTGTCCTCGGGCGCCAGTTCGTCCATGCCCAGGATGGCGATGATGTCGCGCAGTTCCTTGTAGCGCTGCAGCGTGCCCTGCACGGCGCGGGCCACACCGTAGTGCTCTTCGCCGACGACGTTGGGGTCGAGCTGGCGCGAGGTCGAGTCCAGCGGGTCCACGGCGGGGTAGATGCCGAGCGACGCGATGTCGCGCGACAGCACCACGGTGGAGTCCAGGTGGGCGAAGGTGGTGGCAGGCGACGGGTCGGTCAAGTCATCGGCCGGCACGTACACGGCCTGGATCGAGGTGATCGAGCCGACCTTGGTCGACGTGATGCGCTCCTGCAGGCGGCCCATTTCCTCGGCCAGCGTCGGCTGGTAGCCCACGGCGGAAGGCATGCGGCCCAGCAGTGCGGACACTTCGGTACCGGCCAGGGTGTAGCGGTAGATGTTGTCCACGAAGAACAGCACGTCGCGGCCTTCGTCGCGGAAGGACTCGGCGATGGTCAGGCCGGTCAGGGCCACGCGCAGACGGTTGCCCGGGGGCTCGTTCATCTGGCCGTAGACCATGGCCACCTTCGACTCGGACAGGTTCTCCTGAACCACGACCTTGGAGTCGGACATCTCGTGATAGAAGTCGTTGCCCTCGCGGGTACGCTCGCCCACACCCGCGAACACCGACAGACCGCTGTGGGCCTTGGCGATGTTGTTGATGAGCTCCATCATGTTCACGGTCTTGCCGACGCCGGCGCCGCCGAACAGGCCCACCTTGCCGCCCTTGGCGAACGGGCAGACCAGGTCGATCACCTTGATGCCGGTTTCCAGCAGTTCGGTGGAGGGCGACAGCTCGTCGTAGGCCGGGGCCTTGCGGTGGATCGAGGCGGTCAGCTCCTGCGAGACCGGGCCGCGCTCGTCGATGGGGTTGCCCAGCACGTCCATGATGCGGCCAAGGGTGGCCTTGCCGACGGGCACCGTGATGGGCGAGCCGGTGTTGACCACGGTGATGCCGCGGCGCAGGCCGTCGGAGCTGCCCAGCGCGATGGTGCGCACCACGCCGTCACCCAGCTGCTGCTGCACTTCCAGCGTCAGTCCGCCGCCTTCGAACTTGAGGGCGTCGTACACCTTGGGCATCTGGTCACGGGGAAACTCCACGTCGACCACGGCGCCGATACATTGAACGATTGTTCCTTGAGCCTGAGCCATGTTGTGCTCCAGTAATTTGTCTTGAATCTGCTGAATGCCGGATCGGGCGGAATCAGTTGCCGGTGGCCGCGGCCGCACCGGACACGATTTCCGACAGTTCCTTGGTGATGCCGGCCTGGCGGGTCTTGTTGTAGACCAGCTTCAGCTCGTTGATCAGGTTGCCCGCGTTGTCGGTGGCGGCCTTCATGGCCACCATGCGCGCCGACTGCTCGGAGGCCATGTTCTCGGCCACGGCCTGGTAGACCAGCGACTCCACGTAGCGCACCAGCAGGTCGTCGATGACGGTCTGCGCGTCGGGCTCGTAGATGTAGTCCCAGGCGTGCTGCGGGGCGCTGCCGTCACCCTTGAGGCTCTCGGCCTTCAGCGGCAGCAGCTGCTCGACCACCGATTCCTGGCGCATCGTGTTCACGAACTTGGTGTAGCTCAGGTACACGGCGGACAGGCGGCCTTCGGCATACGCGTCCAGCAGCACCTTGACGGGGCCGATCAGCTTCTCGAGGTGGGGCGTGTCGCCCAGCTGCACGGCCTGCGACACCACCTTGGCGCCCACGCGCGTCAGGAAGCCCAGGCCCTTGTTGCCGATGGCCACCGCCTCGGTGGACACACCGGCCGACTGCAGCTCGCGCAGCTTGCTGGTGACGGCACGAAGCACGTTGGTGTTCATGCCGCCGCACAGGCCCTTGTCCGTCGTCACCACGATCATGCCGGCGACCTTGGCGTCGCTGGTCTTCATGAAGGCGTGGGTGTACTCCGGATTGGCCTGGCTGAGGTTGGACGCAATGGCGCGGATCTTTTCGCTGTACGGACGCGCGGAGCGCATCCGTTCCTGCGCCTTGCGCATCTTGGACGCGGCCACCATTTCCATGGCCTTGGTGATCTTCTTGGTGTTCTCCACCGATTTGATCTTGCCGCGGATTTCCTTGCCGGCTGCCATAGCGCTCTATGCCTCTCGGATCAGGCGAAGGACTTCTTGAACGAGGTGATCGCGGCCGTCAGTTCGGCTTCCGCGTCCTTGTCCAGGGCCCGGGCCTGCTCGATCTTGTCGACCAGGGCGGCGTGGCTCGTCTTCAGGAACTGGTGCAGGCCGTGCTCGAAGGGCAGCACCTTCTTGACGTCCAGGTCGTCCATGAAGCCCTTGTTCACGGCGAACAGCGACGCGGCCATCAGCGAGACGGGCAGCGGGCTGTACTGGGCCTGCTTGAGCAGTTCGGTCACGCGGGCACCGCGGTCCAGCTGCTTCTTGGTCGAAGCGTCCAGGTCCGAGGCGAACTGCGCGAAGGCGGCCAGCTCGCGGTACTGCGCCAGGTCGGTACGGATACCGCCGGACAGGCCCTTGATGACCTTGGTCTGGGCAGCCGAACCCACGCGCGACACCGAGATACCCGCGTTGATGGCGGGACGGATGCCGGCGTTGAACAGGTTGGTTTCCAGGAAGATCTGGCCGTCGGTGATCGAGATCACGTTGGTCGGCACGAAGGCGGACACGTCGCCGGCCTGCGTCTCGATGATCGGCAGTGCGGTCAGCGAGCCGGTCTTGCCCTTGACTTCACCCTTGGTGAAGGCTTCGACGTAGTCGGCGCTCACGCGGGCGGCGCGCTCCAGCAGGCGGCTGTGCAGGTAGAACACGTCGCCGGGGTAGGCTTCGCGGCCCGGGGGGCGGCGCAGCAGCAGCGAGACCTGGCGGTAGGCCACGGCCTGCTTGGACAGGTCGTCATAGACGATCAGGGCGTCCTGGCCGCGGTCGCGGAAGTACTCGCCCATCGTGCAGCCGGAGTAGGCCGACACGTACTGCATGGCCGCCGATTCCGACGACGATGCGGCGACGACGATGGTGTATTCCATCGCGCCGGCCTGCTCCAGTGCGCGCACCACGTTCTTGATCGACGAAGCCTTCTGGCCGATCGCAACGTAGACGCAGGTCATGTTCTGACCCTTCTGGTTGATGATCGCGTCGATGGCCACGGCCGTCTTGCCGGTCTGGCGGTCGCCGATGATGAGCTCGCGCTGGCCGCGGCCGACGGGCACCATCGCGTCGATGGACTTCAGGCCGGTCTGCATCGGCTGGTCCACGGACTGACGGGCGATCACGCCGGGCGCGACCTTCTCGATCACGTCGGTCAGCTTGGCGTTGATCGGGCCCTTGCCGTCGATGGGCTGGCCGAGGGCGTTGACCACGCGGCCGATCAGCTCGGGGCCGACGGGCACTTCCAGGATGCGGCCCGTGCACTTGACGGTGTCGCCTTCGGAGATGTGCTCGTACTCGCCCAGGATCACGGCGCCGACGGAGTCGCGCTCGAGGTTCAGCGCCAGGCCGTAGGTGGGCTGGCCACCGGGCGTGGGCGGGAACTCCAGCATTTCGCCCTGCATCGCGTCGGACAGGCCGTGCACGCGCACGATGCCGTCGGTCACCGAGACCACGGAGCCTTCGTTACGGATGTTGGCGCTGACGCCCAGCCCTTCGATGCGGCTCTTGATCAGTTCGGAAATCTCTGCGGGATTGAGTTGCATGACTCTTTCCTTCTTTCAATCGGGTGTAAGGACGCGCGCCACCAGCCGGGTCAGGCGGTGAGCGCCGCCTTCATTTGTTCGAGACGGGCCTTGACCGAGGTGTCGAGCACTTCGTCGCCGACCACGGCGCGGATGCCGCCGATGAGCGACGGATCCAGCTCCACGCGGGTGGTCAGCTTGCGGCCGAAGCGGCGCTCCAGTGCGGCCTGGACTTCGCCGAGGGCCGCGCCTTCGATGGGGAAGGCGCTGAAGAGCACGGCATCGGCAGCGCCGCTGGCGGCGTTCTGCAGGGCACGGAACTGCGTCGCCACTTCCGGCAGCGCGGCCAGGCGGCCGTTGTCGATCACGGCGTGCAGGAAGTTCTGGCCGGCCTGCGGCAGGCCGCCCGGCACCATCCCGGCGATCAGGTCGAACACCTGCTGCGAGGACACCTTGGGGCTGGCCGCGAATTGCTGCAGCGGCGCGCTGCCGGCCACCTGGGCCAGCGGCTCCAGCCAGTCGGCCGTGGCCTGCGCGTTGCCGGCAGACGCCTTGTACAGCGCTTCGGCGTAAGGACGGGCAATGGTGGCGAGTTCGGCCATCGGTTCGTCCTTACAGCTCGGTCTTCAGGCGATTGAGCAGGTCGGCATGCACGTTGGCATCGACTTCCTTGCGCAGGATCTGCTCGGCGCCCTTGACGGCCAGCGTGGCGACCTGCTCGCGCAGGACTTCACGGGCACGCACGGACTGCTGCTCGGCCTCGTCGCGCGCGGCGGCCACGATCTTGTTGGCCTCCTCGGTGGCGCGGGCCTTGGCCTCTTCGATGATCTGCTGGGCGCGGCGCTCGGCATCGGCCAGGCGGTTGCTGGTCTCGGTGCGCGAAGCCTGCAGCTCCTGCTCGACGCGTTGGTTGGCGGAAGCGAGTTCGGCCTTGGCCTTCTCGGCGGCCGCCAGGCCCGCGGCGATCTTTTGAGCCCGTTCATCCAGCGCCTTCGCGATCGGCGGCCACACGAACTTCATCGTGAACAGCACGAGCAGCAAAAAGACGACGGCCTGAACGAACAGGGTTGCGTTGATGCTCACGACAACACCTTTCTACAGACGGTGTGGACGAAAAGGATCAGGCGCCGGCGACGACGAAGGGGTTGGCGAAGGCGAACAGCAGGGCGATGGCCACGCCGATCAGGAAGGCGGCGTCGATCAGGCCGGCCAGAATGAACATCTTCGTCTGCAGGTCGTTCATGAGTTCGGGCTGGCGAGCCGAGGACTCGAGGAACTTGCCACCCATGAGGGCGATGCCGATGGACGCGCCGATAGCGCCGAGACCGACGATCAGACCACAAGCCAGAGCGACGAGACCGAGAACGTTTGCCATGATGACTCCTTAGATGAAAGGCAAGAGAGGGGAAAAACGAAACGAGAGGAAAGCGGGAGCACGAGGGCCGCAGGGGCCGCTCAGTGGGCTTCGTGCGCCTGGCCCAGGTAGATGAGCGTCAGCATCATGAAGATGAAGGCCTGCAGCGTGATCACCAGGATGTGGAAGATCGCCCAGATGGTGCCGGCAATGATGTGGCCGATGGGCAGCAGCACGCCCGACAGCGAGGCCGCCATGGCGCCGCCCATGAGGGCGATCAGCATGAAGACCAGTTCGCCGGCGTACATGTTGCCGAACAGCCGCATGCCGTGCGAGATGGTCTTGGCCAGGTATTCGATGATCTGCATCAGCAGGTTGATGGGCCACAGCAGCGGGTGGGCGCCGAAGGGTGCCGAGATGAGCTCGTGGCCCCAGCCGCCCAGGCCCTTGATCTTGATGCTGTAGATCAGGCACAGCACCAGCACCGAGGTCGACAGGCCCAGCGTGGTGGACAGGTCGGCGGTGGGCACCACGCGCATGTAGGCATGGTGCGGGTCGTGGCCCAGGGCGCCATAGGCCTTGGCCCAGAGCGACGGCAGCAGGTCCACCGGCAGCATGTCCATGGCGTTGAGCAGGAAGATCCACACGAACACGGTCAGCGCCAGCGGGGCGATGAACTTGCGGCTCTTGGCGTTGTGGATGTTGGCCTTGGCCTGGTTGTCGACCATCTCGACCAGCATCTCGACGGCGGCCTGGAAGCGGCCGGGCACGCCGGCCGTGGCCTTGCGCGCGGCAAGCCACAGCACGAAGCAGCCGAGCGCGCCGATGATCAGCGCATAGAGAACGGAGTCGAGGTTGATGACACCGAAGTCCACGATGGCCTTCTGGACCACGGGCTTGAGGCTCCAGTCCACCTGCCAGTGCTGCAGGTGGTGGACGATGTACTCACTCGCGGTCGGGGCGTGTCCTTCGGCGGCCATCTTTCAGCGTCTTTTCTCTTAAACAGTCAGATACGGTTCGATTTGCGGGGGCGCATGACCAGCGCGAGCCAGTACATCTTGAGCGCCACCACCGCGCCAGCCAGCAGAGCCAGCCAGTGAATTCCCTCGATCAGCCACGGCGCCGCCGCCAGCAAGGCGATGGTCAGCGCGATCTTGATCAGTTCCCACACCATAAAACCCAGCATGGCGGCCGATTGCGACACACCACCACGCATGCGGCCCATGGCACGGGCGAACAGCGCAGCGGGCACAGCGACCGCCATGGCTCCGTAGAACGCGGACACCGCCGCCACCGGCCGTTGCGTCCAGCCCCAGGCCACCGCTGCCACGATCAACCCCGAGGCGATCTGGGCCCCGACCACCCACCAGGGGGAGAGTTCGGGATGGCGCTCGCGAAGCCGCTGGGCCTCTTCGGCGGTCAGCGGGGTGAAGCTGTCTTCGTCAGCTTCTGCGGGCTCGGTGTCGACCGTGCGGATCGGGGCCTTGGTTGTCATTCGAATGGCAGCCGTCGGTCCAAACGGTCAAGTCAGGGAAATCTACAAAGCCACTCATTATAGGTAGCAAAAACACGTAGAAGCCAGCCCAGAGTGGTGCGGCTTCGATAATCGCCCGATGTCTGCTGCTCCCGCCCTGCCCGAATCCCTGTGCCATCTCGATGGCGAGTACCTGCCGCTGCGCGACGCCAAGGTGAGCGTGCTCGACCGCGGCTTCATCTTCGGCGACGGCATCTACGAGGTCGTGCCGGTGTACGAAGGCCGCCTGTTCTGCTTCGACGAACACATGGCCCGCCTGGAGCGCTCGCTCGACGAGTTGCGCATTCCCCATCCGCACGACCGCGGCGGCTGGCGCGCCATCGCCGAGCGGCTGATCGAGGCCTCGGAGCGCTCGCCGTCCCAGTCGCTCTACATCCAGGTCACGCGCGGCGTGGCGGTGCGCGACCATGCGATGCCCGCCGGCCTCACGCCGACGGTCTTCGTGATGCTCAACCCGCTCAAGCCGGTGGCCGACAAGGCCCGGGCCGAGGGCGTGGCCTGCGTCACGGCCGAGGAATTCCGCTGGCAGAAGGCGCACATCAAGAGCACCAGCCTGCTGGGCGCCGTGCTGGCGCGGCAGATCAGCGTGGAGGCCGGCGCGGCCGAGACGCTGATGTTCCGCGGCGAGCTGCTGAGCGAGGCCTCGTCGAGCAACGTCTGGGTGATCAAGGACGGCGCCGTCGCCGGACCCGTACCCGACCACCGCGTGCTGCGCGGCATCCGCTACGGCCTGCTGCAGCGGCTGTGCGAAGCGCGCGGCATTCCCTTCGCGCTGCGCGACATCACGCGCGGCGAAGTCCTTGCCGCGGACGAACTGCTGATCTCCTCCGCCACCAAGGAGATCGTGCCGGTGACCCGCCTGGACGGCAGCCCCGTTGGAAAGGGCGTGCCCGGCCCCATCTACCACGCCTTGTATGCGGCCTATCAGGACGCCAAACAGGAGCCCCAGCCATGACCGACACCCCCACCACCCCCGGCTCGACCGACCCGCGCAAGGATTCGCTGATCGAGTACCCCTCGCGCTTCCCCATCAAGGTGATGGGCGCGAACGTGGACGGCTTCGTCGGCGCCGTGACGCACATCGCCCGGCAGTTCGACCCCGAGTTCGACGCCGGCACCATCGAGCTGCGCGACAGCAAGGCCGGCAACTACCTGGGCGTGACCATCACCGTCACCGCCACCAGCCGCGAGCAGCTGGACGAGCTGTACCGTACGCTGTCCTCGCATCCGATGGTCAAGGTCGTGCTGTGAGCGCCGCCGACACCGAAGCCCTGCCCGCGGCGTAAGCCGTCCGCCCGCCGCCGGCCGAGCCCGCGGGGCTGGGCCGGGTGGACTATGCCGCCACCTTCGCCGCCCTGTCGCGCTGCCCCACCGCACCCCCCCCCGAGCCCGCAGAA
>NZ_LDSL01000190.1 GCF_001476815.1 Pseudacidovorax intermedius
TGTACGTTGTGTGTGCGTCTGGTGGACACGGCCGAACAGGCCGCGGAGCTTTGGTCTCGCCCACGCCGAGGAAGCCGCCGGGCCGATAGCGCGTGGCCGACACCAGCGCCGCCGCCTGTTCGGCCGTGTCCACCATGGGCACCAGCAGCGTCTGCGCGCCGATGTCCAGCAGCTGCTTGATGAGGGCGGTGTCGCCGTTGACGGCCCGCACCACCGGATGGCTGCGGTAGGCCGCCACCGATTGCAGCTGCGGCAGGATGCTGAGCACGTTGTTGGGCGCATGCTCGCCGTCGATCAGCAGCCAGTCGAAGCCGGCCGTGGCACAGGCCTCGGCCGCGTACGAATCGGCCATCGACAGCCACAGGCCGACCTGGGCCTGGCGCGCGGCCAGGGCGTTCTTGAAGGGATTGCTCATGGCGAAGTCTTTCGTTCTCTCGTCTCGTTCAGTCCAGCTGTCCCTGGCAGACGTACTTGATGTGCAGGTAGTCGTCGAGCCCGTGCACCGAGCCCTCGCGGCCATAGCCCGATTCCTTGACACCGCCGAAAGGCGCGGCCTCGGCCGCCAGGGCGCCTTCGTTGATGCCGACGATACCCGTTTCGAGCGCATCGGCCACGC
>NZ_LDSL01000191.1 GCF_001476815.1 Pseudacidovorax intermedius
CGCCGCCCCGGCCGTGGCGGCGAAGGTGGCACGGCTGGACGCGCAGGCCTGGCTGCGCCACACGCTGGTGGGCCTGCCGCGCGGCTCCGGCATCACGCAGGTGCAGGATGCCTGGCTGGCCCGCGCCGGCGCCCAGCCCGGCGCGCAGCTGAGCTGCAGCCACTGGGGCGGCGTGGCCGGGCTGCTGGCGGCGGGGCAGGGCATCGGCCTGTTGCCGCGCGGCCTGGCCGACGGCCTGATGCGCCGCGGCACGCTGCGCAAGCTGGCGGTGGCCGAGCCGCCGCCGGCGCTGGACTACGGCTTCCACTTCCGCCACGGCGACCCGCGCCCGCTGGTGGCGGCGCTGCGCCAGGCCTGCCTGGAGACGGCGGATTTCGACGCCCCTGGCGCCTTGGCCTGAGGCACTGCGGTCAGGTGCAGGGGCATTCCTAGAATGCCCGCCATCCATCACGGAGACAGACGCTCATGAAAGAAGACAGCATCGAATTCGCCACCCGCGACGGCCAGCGCCTGCAGGCCTGGCGCTGGGCACCCGAGGGGGCGCCGCGCGGCGTGGTCCAGGTCCAGCACGGCCTGGGCGAGCACGGCGGGCGCTACCGCCGCTTCGGCGAGGCGCTGGCCGCCGCCGGCTACCTGGTCTACGCGCCCGACGGCCGTGGCTCCGGCCGCAGCGCGAACGGCCGCTACGGCCACTGGGGCCCGGACGGCTGGCCGGGCTGGGTGGACGACCTGCTGCAGCTCAACCACCGCATCCGCCAGGACCATCCAGGCCTGCCGGTGGCGCTCGTCGGCCACAGCATGGGCTCCTTCGCCACGCAGCAGTTCCTGCTGGACCATTCCGCCGCGGTCGATGCGGCGGTGCTGCTCGGCTCCACCGAGGTGTCGGGCATCGTGGCGATGATGACGGCCGAGGGGCCCGTGGACCTCAGCGCGCTCAACCAGGGCTTCGAACACCGCACCGGCTTCGAATGGCTGAGCCGCGACGCGGCCGAGGTGGACCGCTACTGCGCCGACCCGGCCTGCGGCTTCGTGCCCGAGCCCTTCGCCGGCATCCAGACACTGGCCCGCGCGGCCGACCCGGCGGCGCTGTCCGCCATCCGGCCGGACCTGCCGATCCTGATCCTCTCGGGCGACGCCGACCCCATCGCGGGCGGCGGCGCGGCGCTGCAGCTGGTGGCGCAGCGCTACCGGGACGCGGGAGTGAGCGATGTCGACCTGACGCTGTACCCCGGTGCGCGCCACGAGCTGCTCAACGAGACCAACCGCGACGAGGTGACGGCACGCATCGTGGCCTTCCTGGACCGCACCATCGGCGGATAGGGTGGGCGTGAGTGAGTGCCTCGGGCGCTCCGTTTGCTTGAGTGCGGGTTTGCGCAATGCGCGGGACGCAGGCCGCAGGGACCGGCCGACGCGCCCTTACCGGCACCAGGGGCGGACCACCGCCCACGTTGGACCCGGACCAACCGGCCTCAGGCCGATTCGTCCTGCAGTTCGCTCACCGGCACGCAACTGCAGAACAGGTTGCGGTCGCCATACACGTTGTCCACGCGCCCGACCGGCGGCCAGTACTTGGCCTGTCTGAGCGTGGCCACCGGAAAGGCCGCCACCTCGCGCGAGTAGGGATGCGCCCAGTCGGTCGCCGCCAGCGTCGCGGCCGTGTGGGGTGCGTTCTTGAGGGGGTTGTCCTCACGCGGCCACACGCCTTCCTCGATGCGGCGGATCTCGCCGCGGATGGCGATCATGGCGTCGATGAAGCGGTCCATCTCGGCCAGCGGCTCGCTCTCCGTGGGCTCCACCATCAGCGTGTTGGCCACCGGGAAGCTCAGCGTCGGCGCATGGAAGCCGTAGTCGATCAGGCGCTTGGCCACGTCCTCGGCCATCACGCCGCTGCTCTCCTTGAGGCCGCGCAGGTCCAGGATGCATTCGTGCGCCACGTGGCCGTTGGCGCTGGCATACAGCGTCGGGTAATGGTCGGCCAGGCGCGCGCTGATGTAGTTGGCATTGAGGATGGCCGTTTCGGTGGCCTGCTTCAGGCCCTCGGCGCCCATCATGCGGATGTACATCCAGCTGATCGGCAGCACGGCCGCATTGCCGAAGGGCGCTGCGGACACGGCGCCCACCGTCGCCGGCCTGCCGCCCGTGGCATGGCCGGGCAGGAAGGGCACCAAGTCCTCCACCACGCACACCGGGCCCACGCCCGGGCCGCCGCCGCCGTGCGGAATGCAGAAGGTCTTGTGCAGGTTCAGGTGGCTCACGTCGCCGCCGAATTCGCCGGGCGCGGCCACGCCCACCAGGGCGTTCATGTTGGCGCCGTCCACGTACACGCGGCCGCCGTGGGCATGCACGATCTCGCAGAGTTCCTTCACCCGCGTCTCGAACACGCCGTGGGTGCTGGGGTAGGTGATCATGATGCAGGCGAGCCGGTCGCCATGCTTCTCGCAGGCGCGCTTCAGGTCGTCGATGTCGACGTTGCCACTCGCGTCGCAGGCGGTCACCACCACCTGCATGCCCACCATCTGCGCGCTGGCCGGGTTGGTGCCGTGGGCGGAGGAGGGGATCAGGCACACGTTGCGATGCGACTCGCCCCGGCTCTCATGCCAGGCCTTGATGGCCAGCAGGCCGGCGTACTCGCCCTGGCTCCCGGCATTGGGCTGCAGGCTGATTCCGGCATAGCCGGTGGCCTGGCACAGCCAGTCGCGCAGCTGCGCGTCCAGCTCGGCATAGCCGGCCAGCTGGGACGGCGGCGCAAAGGGATGCACGTCGGCGAACTCGGGCCAGGTGATGGGGATCATCTCGCTGGTCGCGTTGAGCTTCATCGTGCAGCTGCCCAGCGGGATCATGCTGCGGTCCAGCGCCAGGTCCTTGTCGGACAGGCTGCGGATGTAGCGCAGCATGGCCGTCTCGCTGTGGTGCGTGTTGAACACCGGGTGCGTCAGGAAGGCGCTGGTGCGCTGCAGGCCGGCAGGGATCAGCGAGGGCACGTCCGCCTCGAAGTCCTCCACGCGCGGCAGCGCCTGGCCGTCGGCGGCGAAAGCTTGCCAGACCAGCGCCAGGTCGGCGCGGGTGGTGGTCTCGTCCAGCGCGATGCAGAGGTACTCGCCGAAATACACGCGCAGGTTGGCGCCCAGCGACAGCGCCTTGGCCAGGATGGCCTGCGTCCGGTCCTTGGTGTGCAGCGACAGCGTGTCGAAGCTGGGCACCTCGCGCAGCGGCGCGCCCAGCTGCTTCAGGCCCGCGGCCAGGATCGCGGTATAGGCCGCCACGCGGCGGGCGATGCGCGTGAGCCCGGCGGGGCCGTGGTAGACGGCGTACATGCTGGCGACGACGGCCGGCAGCACCTGCGCCGTGCAGATGTTGGACGTGGCCTTCTCGCGGCGGATGTGCTGCTCGCGCGTCTGCAGGGCCAGGCGGTAGGCCGGCGCGCCGTGGCTGTCCACGCTCACGCCCACCAGGCGGCCGGGCAGCGAGCGCTTGAATTCGTCGCGGCAGGCCATGAAGGCCGCATGCGGGCCGCCGGCGCCCATGGGCATGCCGAAGCGCTGCGTGTTGCCGACCACGATGTCGGCGCCCCATTCGCCGGGCGGGGCGATCAGCGTCAGGGCCAGCAGGTCGGTGGCGACGATCAGCGCGGCCTGCTTGCCGTGGATGAGTTCGGCATCGGCCCGCAGGTCGTCGATGCGGCCGCTGGTGGCGGGGTACTGAGCCAGCACGGCGAAGTAGTCGCCGGCGAGCAGGTCGTTCCATTCCTGCAGCGAATTGGCCAGCACCACCTCGATGCCCAGCGGCGCGGCGCGGGTCTGGATGACCTCGATGGTCTGCGGATGCGCGTCGCCGGCCACGACGAAGCGCTGGCTCCTGCTCTTGACGCTGCGTTTGGCCAGGGTCATGGCCTCGGCGGCGGCAGTGGCCTCGTCCAGCATCGAGGCATTGGCGATGGCCATGCCCGTGAGGTCCGTCACCATGGTCTGGAAGTTGACCAGGGCCTCCATGCGGCCCTGGCTGATCTCGGCCTGGTAGGGCGTGTAGGCGGTGTACCAGGCGGGGTTCTCCAGCACGTTGCGCAGGATGACGCCCGGCGTGTGCGTGCCGTGGTAGCCCTGGCCGATGAAGCTCTTCACCCGCTGGTTCTTCGCGGCGATCGCCTTCAGCTCGGCCAGCGCCTCGGCCTCGCTCACGGCCGGCGGCAGCTGCATCGGCTGGCTGCGGCGGATGGAGGGCGGCACGATGCTGTCGATGAGCTGCGCCCGCGACGATTCGCCCACGGTGGCGAGCATGCGTGCCTCGGCCTCGGCGTCGGGACCGATGTGGCGGGCGATGAATTCGGTGGGGTTCTCGAGGTCGCGCAGGGAGAAGGCGGAGGAGCTCATGGCAGCGGGCCGGAAGGGGAGAGGGAGAAAGACCGGCGCGTCCAAGCAGACGCGCCGGCGCACGCGGGTCAGGCGCCTTCGGTGAACTTGGCGTAGCCGGGCTCGTCCATCAGCTGGTCGAACTCGCCCATGTCCTTGTCCTGGAGCAGGACCTTGAAGAACCAGCCGGCGCCCATGGGGTCGCTGTTGGCGAGGGAGGGGTCGGCGCGCAGGGCTTCGTTCACCTCGACCACCTCGCCGGTCACGGGCATGTAGATGTCGGCGGCAGCCTTCACGGACTCGACCACGCCGGCCACTTCGCCCTGCTTGAAGGTCTTGCCGACTTCGGGCAGGTCGACGAAGACCACGTCACCCAGCGCTTCCTGCGCATGCACGGTGATGCCGACGGTGGCGGCCTCGTGGTCGGCGATCTCGATCCACTCGTGGTCCTTGGAGTAATGAATGGTCATGGGGGGCTCCTGAAAGAGAAGAAAGGGGATGGAAGAAAAAAGTCGGACGGCCAGTATCCGTGCAGCCCGGGCAGCGCGCATGTCCGCCTGCGGCGCAGGCGGCCGGGGATTTGTCTGACGGCGCTGTCGTCGGCGGCCATGGTGCGGGGCGCGCGGGGGAGCGGCTCTGGCAGCGGTCAGCCGCGGTAGTAGCGGGCGGGTACGAAGGGCATCGGCACCACCTCCATCGGCACCGGCTTGCCGCGCACCAGCGCGTCGATGCGGGTGCCGACGGCGGCATGGGCCGTGTCCACATAGCCCATGGCGATGGGCCGGTCGACCGTGGGCGCGAGCAGGCCGCTCGTGACTTCGCCGACGGCGCCACCGCCGGGCACATGCAGGGCGGTGTGCTCCCGCACGGGGACGCGCTCCAGCGCGACCAGGCCGACGCGGCGGCGAGCCACCGGGGCCGTACCGTCCAGCTGCGCCAGCACCTTGCCGGCGCCGGGGAAGCCGCCGGCCCGCGCACCGCCGGTGCGGCGCACCTTCTGGATCGCCCAGGTGAGCGCCGCCTCGACCGGCGTGGTGGTCGTGTCGATGTCGTTGCCGTACAGGCACAGGCCCGCTTCGAGCCGCAGCGAGTTGCGCGCGCCCAGGCCGATGGGCGCCACCTCAGGCTGGGCCAGCAGCAGGCGGGCCAGGCGCTCGGCATCGGCGGCGGCGACGGAAATTTCGAAGCCGTCCTCGCCGGTGTAGCCGCTGCGGGTGGCGAAGACCGGGATGCCGCCGATGGCCATGGTGCCGCCGGTCATGAAGACGTGGCGCTCGCTGCCGGGCGCCAGACGCGCCATCACGGCTGCCGCTTGCGGACCTTGCAGTGCGAGCAGCGCATGGTCCGGGAGCGGCTGCACGGTGCAGCGCTGGCCGATGCGGGCCTGGATGTGGGCGATGTCGGCCGCCTTGCAGGCGCCGTTGACGATGACGAAGAAGGAATCGCCGCCCTCGTTGAAGAACATCAGGTCGTCGAGGATGCCGCCGTCGTCGTCCAGCAGCAGGCCGTAGCGTTGCTTGCCGGGCGCGAGGCCGATCACGTCGACCGGCATCAACGTCTCCAGCGCGGCGGCCGCCTCGGGGCCCGACACGCGCAGTTGCCCCATGTGCGAGATGTCGAACAGGCCGGAGGCCGTGCGGGTGTGGCGGTGCTCGGCGATCAGGCCGGCCGGGTACTGCACGGGCATGGAATAGCCGGCGAAGGGCACCATGCGGGCGCCCAGCTCGACGTGCAGGCCGTGAAGGGGGGTGTGAATAAGAGGAGCGGCAGCAGCGGACATGGACATCTCACGGGGTGTACAGCGCCACGACGGCTGTCGTGGTCCACCCCGGCTGTCCGCTTTACCTGAGAGATTCACCCCGCGATGGGGGCTTGCTCCTTCGGTGGACGCGCGGCCTGGGCCGCGGCGCCTCTCTCCAGCAGGGAAACGCCCCGAACCCGGGGCGTGCCGCCAGTCCTTTTGCCTGAGCGTTCGGAAGCCTTTGCGGAATCCTGCGCCTTCGGCGGCCCCGTCGCGCGGGGCTCTCTCCTGACGAAGCGCGCAGTGTAAGGGACAAGGCGCGCGGCGCCCTCGCTTATTTGAAGCCCATCGCCCGCGGCAGCCAGGTCGACAGCGCCGGCAGGAAGGTCAGCATCAGCAGCACCACGCCATGGGCGTAGAGAAAGGGCACCAGCTCGCGCACCAGCGCCGTCATCGGCACCTTCGACACGTTGCAGGTCACGAACAGCAGCCCGCCCACCGGCGGCGTGATCATGCCCAGCGTCAGGTTGACGATGACCACCATGGCGAAGTGCACCGGGTCCACGCCCAGCTTGACGGCTACCGGCGCCAGGATGGGCGCCAGCACCATCACGCCCGGCAGCGGCTCGATGAAGATGCCGAAGAGCAGCAGGAAGACGTTCACCACGATCAGGAAGGTCCAGGGCGTGAGATCCATGCCCACCAGCCATTCGGCCAGCTGCTGCGGAATGCCCTCGATGGTCAGCACCCAGGCGAAGGAGGCCGACAGGCCGATGATGATCAGCACCGAGGCCGACAGCAGGGCCGAGCGCGCCAGGATGTCCGGCAGCGCCTTCCAGGCCAGCGTGCGGTAGACGAACTTGCCGCACACCAGCGCGTAGAACACCG
>NZ_LDSL01000192.1 GCF_001476815.1 Pseudacidovorax intermedius
TGGACAGCAGGTCGAAGGCCCCGCCGGGCGGCTGCATCTCCAGCTTGGCGACCGCGTCGCCGGTGCGCTCGTAGTACTTCATCTGGACATTGACCGTGTCGCCCGCGTTGAAGGTGATGTTGGACGCGGTATCGACGGTGGCGGAATGGTCGTTCCAGTTGTTGATGCGCAGCACGTTGTTCACGTACAGCAGCACGCCGTCGTCGGAGGTGGTGCGGAAGGCGTAGCTGCCGGTGGTGGGCGCCACGAAGCTGACGGTGTAGATGGCCGTGAAGTTGTTGGTGCCGACGTTGTTGCCCGGCCCGCCCGTGCCCCAGTTGTAGTTCACCGAGTCCGACAGGTTGGTGTAGGTGGGCGTGCCGCTCGGGTTCTGGTTGATGGTGTTGGCGTAGTAGTCGCCGCGAATGCCGTACTGGGGCCGCAGCCGCATGGCGAAGCCCCGGCCGTTGATCGAGATGTTGAGCGCCGCGGCGTTGGTGAAGGGCGTGGCGCCGGCGATGTACTGCGCGGGCAGCGCGCGGTCGTCGAACAGGCC
>NZ_LDSL01000193.1 GCF_001476815.1 Pseudacidovorax intermedius
CGCTGCTGCCGCTCACGCAGGCCAAACTGCCCTTCGTGCCGCTGAACGATTTCGCGCCGGTGGGCCAGGTGTCGCGCCTGCCCTACTTCCTCGCGGTCTCGGCCACGCAGCCCTACAAGAGCGCGAAGGACCTGCTCGCCGACCCGAAGGCGCGCGATGGCGCGCTGGCCTATGCGAGCAACGGCATCGGCTCGATGGCGCACATCGGCACCGAAATGCTGATCCAGCGCGCGGGCGCCAAGATGATCCACGTGCCCTACAACGGCTTCACGCCCGCCATCGCCGATCTGGTGACGGGACGGACGGTGATGGTGATGGCCGATCTGGCCCCGCTCAATGCGCAACTCCAGGACGGCAAGCTGCGCCCGCTGGCCGTCGCGTCCGAGAAACGCTCGCCCTTCCTGCCGGATGTGCCGACCCTGGCCGAGGCCGGCTACCCCGGCACCGAGTTCGAGGTGTGGCTCGCGCTCTACGCACCGGCCAAGACACCGCGGGCCGTGGTCGACAAGCTGTCCGCCGAGCTGAACAAGGTGCTCGCCAACCCCGCCACGCGCGAAGCCTTCGTGCGCCTGGGCCACGAGGCCGACTACGCCGCGCCCGATGCCGTGCGCAAGCGCATCCAGGCCGAGCAGAGCGCCTTCGCGCCGGCCGTGCGGGCCGCTGGACTGGCCGCGCAGACCAACTGACCACGCCCCCATGGACCTCCAACGCTCCCCCGACGACGACGACACCACCGCCCAGACGGCCTCGCACCACCTGCTGCAGGCGCTGCTGGACCACGGCGTCGAGTACCTGTTCTGCAACCTGGGGACGGACCACGCGCCGCTCATCGAAGAGATGGCGCGGTGGCGCGAGCAAGGGCGGGCGTTGCCCCAGGTGGTGCTCTGCCCGCACGAGAACACGGCCCTGCACATGGCCGGCGGCTACGCCATCGCCACCGGCCGCGGCCAGGCGGTGCTGGTGCATGTGGATGCCGGCACGGCCAACTCGGCCATGGCCATGCACAACCTGTTCCGCGCGCGCGTGCCGGTGCTGCTGATGGCCGGCCGTGCGCCCGCCACCACCTTCAACCAGGTGGAGGGCGGGCGCGACACCTATGTGCACTTCGTGCAGGAGCCCTTCGACCAGGGCAGCGTGGTGCGTCCCTACGTCAAGTGGGAATACACGCTGCCCTGGCCGTCGATGGCGGCCGAAGTCATCGCCCGCGCCCACTCGGTGATGCAGAGCGACCCGCCGGGCCCCGTGTACCTGATGCTGCCGCGCGAGATGCTGGCCGCGCCCTGCCCGCCGCAGGAGCTGCATCCCTTTCCGGCGGCCAGCCACCGGCCCGTCAAGGCCGGCGGCGCGCATCCGGCGCCGATCCGGCAGATCGCGGAAAAGCTCGTCGCCAGCGAAGATCCGCTGCTCGTCACCGCCTACGCCGGCCGCAATCCGCGCACGCCTCGGCTGGTCGAAGAACTGGCACGGCTCATCGGCATGCGCGTGTGCGAGTTCAACAGCGTCCACCTGAACATCCGCCGCGACAGCCCCTGCTTCGCCGGCTACCTGCCCGGCCCTTTCGCCGAGAAGGCCGACGTCGGCCTGATGCTGGATGTCGACGTGCCCTGGGTGCCGAAGACCACGCGCGTCAACCCGAACGCCTGGTGGGCGCAGATGGACCTCGACGCCATCAAGCGCGACATGCCGATGTGGGGCTTCGCCACCCACGCACGCATCGAGGGCGACAGCGAACTGCTGCTGGCCCAGCTGATCGACGCGGTGAAGGCGCTCGCCACACCGGCCTTCGAGGCGCGTGCGGCCGAGCGGATGAGGAAGCTCGAACGCGAACATGCCGAGCGCCAGCGCAGGATCGACGCCGCGGCGCAGGCGCCTGGCGAGCGCGGCGCCATCAACCCGGCCTACCTGTGCGCCGCCATCCAACGGGCGCTGCACAGCCGCGACACCGTGCTCAACGAAGGCATCCGCAACACGCTCACGGTGTTCGACCAGGTGCCGCGCAACGAGCCCGGCACGCTGCTGGGGCTGCCGGGTGGGGGGCTGGGCTTTTCGGCCGGCACCGCGCTGGGCGTCAAGCTGGCGCGGCCCGACGCCCGCGTGGTGCATTTCGTCGGCGACGGCACCTTCTACTTCAGCAATGCCACCTCCACCCTGGCCGTGGCGCGGGAGTATGGCCTGCCGATCTTCACCGTGGTGCTCGACAACGGCGGCTGGTCCGCGGTGAAGGAAGCCACGCTGCGCATGTACCCCAAGGGCCGCGCCTTTGCGACGGACGAGTACGCATCGGTGCTGCCCACCGGCATGGACTTCGCCGGCGTGGCCGAGGCCGCGGGTGCCCATGGCGAGCGGCTGGCCGACCCGGCCGATGTCGAGGCGGCCGTCGCCCGCTGCATCCGCGCACTGGACGAAGGGCGCAGCGCCTTGCTGCACGCGCGCATTGCGCCGCTCTGAGGGGCGCTGAACAAGGGGGCTCCAGTACCATCCGGGCGACCCGCAGGCCGCCCCATCGGGAGGCCGCCCGACCGAAGCCGCATCTTGACGAACAAGCCCGCCGCGCGCAGCAGCCAGCGTCGACCCTCCCCCGCCCCTTCAGCCCCTGCGCAGCCGCGGCGCAACCTTCCCTTGCTGCTGCTGCAGGTGCGCGCCGCCATCGTGGGCCGCTTCCGCCATGTGCTCAAGAAGACGGGCCTGACGGAGCAGCAGTTCCGCATCCTTCGCGCGCTCCATGTGCGGGGCACGCTGGAGCCGCGGGAGCTCTGTGCCATCTGCCATATCTCCAGCCCCAGCCTGAGCGGCGTGCTCGCGCGCATGGAAGGCATGGGACTGGTGCAGCGCGAGCGGCACCCGGACGATCAACGCCGGCAGCATGTGTCGCTCTCGCCCCAGGCCCGGCAGATGTTTGCCGACGTGAGCGAGGACATGGAGGCCGTCTACCAGGAACTCGAAGCGGCCCTGGGTCCCGCCTTCGTGGACCAGATGTACGCCATGTGCGACACCGTGCTCGCGGTACTCGACACATCGGGGGAGCAGCTCCCGGCGGAAGACGACGCCTGAGGGCGCGGTTGCGGCATGCGCGCTTCAGCGTCGGCGCGCGCACAGCCAGGCCCGCGCGCAGCGGCATTCGTCAGGCCGCGGCTTCAGCCAGGTCCAGCTTGCGCTTCGCCGCCATCTGCCTGCGCACCGTGCTCCAGACCGTCCACACCAGCATCACCGCCGTCGCCGCCAGCAGCCCGCCGCTGATCGGCCGCTCGATCAGCACCATCGGGTCGCCGCGGGACAGCAGCAGCGTGCGGCGCAGGTTCTCTTCGAGCATGGGCCCGAGGATGTAGCCAAGCAGCAGGGGCGCGGGTTCGAACTTCAGCACCATGAGCGCATAGCCCATCACGCCCAGCACGGCCACCATGTAGATGTCGAACTCGTTGTTGTTGACGCTGTAGACCCCGAGCGCCACGAACACCAGGATCGCCGGGTACATCCACGCGAAGGGAATGCGCAGCAGCGCGACCCAGATGCCGATGGTCGGCAGGTTCAGGATCACCAGCATGATGTTGCCCAGCGCGAAGCTCACGACCAGGCCCCAGAACAGCGCCGGCTGTTCGGTGATCAGCATCGGCCCCGGCTGGATGCCGTGGATGATGAGCGCGCCCAGCATCACCGCCATGACCGCGTCGCCCGGAATGCCCAGCGACAGCGACGGCACGAAGGCCGTCTGCGCGGCGGCGTTGTTGGCCGACTCGGGCGCGCTGATGCCGGCGATGGCGCCCTTGCCGAAGGCCTTCGGGTCGCGGCCCACGCGCTTCTCGATGGCATAGGACATGAAGGCCGCAATGGACGGGCCCACGCCCGGCAACGCTCCCAGCGCGCTGCCGAGGGCGGAGCCGCGCAGCATGGGCGCGACGCTCTCGCGGAACTCCGCGCGCGAGGGCACCATGGACCTCATCGACACCGGCTCGGGCTTGCGTTCCATGTCCGGCGAGTTGATGCAACGCACCACCTCGGCCACGCCGAACAGGCCCATGGCCAGCGCGACGAGGTTGATACCGTCGGTCAGTTCGATGATGCCGAAGTCGAATCGCGAGACGCCTGAGTTGACGTCGGTGCCCACCATGCCGAGCAGCAGCCCCAGCACCACCATCGCCAGGCCCTTGGCCGCCGAGCCGATGCTCATGGACGAGGCCGCGACCAGGCCGAGCACCATCATCGAGAAGAACTCGGCCGGGCCGAACTTCAGCCCGATGCTGGCGATCGCCGGCGAGAACAGCACCAGCAGCACCAGGCCGGTCATCGCGCCGACGAGCGAGGCGATGGTGGTGATGAACAGCGCCAGCCCCGCCCGCCCCTTCTGCGCCATGGGGTAGCCGTCGAGGCAGGTCACGGCCGACGACGGCGTGCCCGGCAGGTTCAGCAGGATGGCCGCGGTGGAGCCGCCGTACTGCGCGCCGTAGTACACGCCGGCCAGCATGATGATGGCCGCCGTCGGCTCGATGTGGTACGTGATGGGCAGCAGCAGCGAGATGGCCGCCAGGGCGCCGATGCCCGGCAGCACGCCGACGACGGTGCCCAGCAGCACGCCGAAGAAGCAGTAGGCCAGGGTCATCGGCGCCATCGCCACCTGGAGCCCGAGAAGAAGGTTGTTGGCCAGATCCATGGGTGTCGCTTACCAGGGCAGCGCGGAGACGGTCATCTGCAGGCCGACCACGAAGATGAGCACCGTGAGGGCCGACACCACGGCGGAGACGACGAGCTTCTGCCGCATCGGAATGCGCGCCGGAATCAGCGCCACCATCGACGCGCCGAAGGCCGCCACTACGACGCCCAGCGGCTGCAGCAGCGCCGCGAAGAGCACGATGCTGGCCGTGCCGGTGGCCAGGTTGCGCCACTGCACCTTGATGGGCGCGCCCTGCCGCCACCATGCGGGCAGCGCCACCAGCAGGCCAAGCACGGCCAGCAGCCAGCCCAGCACGATGGGAAAGTAGCCGGGGCCCATGCGGCCCGCCGTGCCCATGGTGTAGCGGCTGGCATACAGGCCGAAAAATACGCCGATGACGACCAGGGCGATGCCGCCGACCAGGTCGTGGGTGTCTCTGTGTTTCATGGGTTCCTTCGTCGCTTCGGCACTGCGGAAAACCGCGCAATGCCGCCACCCTGGGGTGTGCCGAAGGATGTTAGGACCGGCAATCGGCGCGCTGCATGAGCGTCGCATTGCCGTTTGGCAAGGGTCGATAGACGCGGAGAGCGGTGGCTGCCGCCGCGCTCACGGCAGGCGCCCGGCCCGCACTTCCATCACCACCGCCAGCGTCTCGCGCAGGCGGCGGATGCGCCGCTCGTTCTTCAGCGTCCTGCGCCCCCGCCCATAGATCGCGGCCTTGAGCACCAGCCGCAGCTGCTCGCGCTGCAGCCGGCGCTTGAGCCGCATGGCGCGCCGGCCGTGGGTGCGGCCGATGGCGCGGCGGGCGCGCAGGCGCTCCAGCGGATCGCCCAGGCGTTCGCGTTCGTCGTCGGGCAGCAGGTCGCGCTCGGGCACCAGGGCCTCGGCCTGCGCATGCAGGTAGGCGCCGGTCTCACGGGTGGCGGCGCGCCAGATGAGGGCCGCGGCCAGCAGCAGAGGCAGGCCCTTGGTCAGCAGCAGCAGGCTCACGCCCAGGGTGTCGGCGCCGAACCAGCCTTCCAGCCAGGGCGAGTTCCAGACGAAGTGCATCGCCCACGCCAGCGCGAAGAAGCCCACCGCCACGCCCACGCGCACCCCGCGCGGCTGTTCCCTGTGGCGCATGAACCAGGCGATGCCGTAGGCGGCCACGGCGCTGAAGGCGGCATGCGTCCACAGGCCCGACAGCACGCCACGGCTCAGCAGGTTCCACAGCACCGGGTAGACCTGGTTTTCCAGCGGAAAGCGGATGGCCGCGCGCACCGTGTACGCCAGGTTCTCCATGACCTGGAAGCCCAGCCCCGCCATGGCGCCGACGATGAGCACCGACAGCTCGGTGCGGAACTGCCGGCGCGCCATCTGCACCAGCAGCAGCACGCCCGCGAGCTTGAGGAATTCCTCGGTGATGGGGCCGGCCAGCGCCGGGCCCCAGGTGGCGGCGAACTCGGGCGACACCTGCTTGGCCGCCAGGCTCTGGATGGCGCGGTTGGCCGGCGCCGCCAGCGTGGGCGCGGCCAGGCCGCCCCAGGCGAAGGCCAGGCCGTAGGCCGCGGGCCGGTGCTGGGCCAGCAGGTCCATGGCGCCGAAGGCCGCCATGAACAGGCGCGCATACAGCGCCCAGGCCAGCGTGCCCAGCAGCGCGGCGACGGGCACCACGCGCAGGCCGGTCAGGTAGAGCTGGCCCATGGACCACAGGCCGAGCAGCAGCAGCGCGACCATCAGCCAGAAGGCGGCGCGGCGCGGCTGGAAGAAGGGCTCCTCGGCCTCGAAGGCGCTCAGGCGGTCCAGCGGCGAGGGCTCGGCCAGCGCGGCGGGGGAGGACAGCGTGGTCATGACCGCATCGCCTCCGCGCAGCGGCTGCCGGGTGCGCCAGGGCCGTCGTCGCGGCGGAGCCGGGCTGCCGTCACGTGGCCCCCAGGTCCATCGTGGCCAGCATGTCCTGCGCCTCGGTCAGGGCCTGGGCGGCGGTGTCGGCGTCCTGGTTGGGGCCGGAGCCATCCACCGTGACGGCGACGGCCCGCGACGGTTCCACCAGCACCCACATGCGGCCGCTGAGCCGCGCGCCGTAGTAGGCGAAGGTGGTGCCCTGCAGGCCCCAGTCGGTGAAGAAGCCGGAGGGCTCGCCGGCCACCCGCAGGCGGTAGCCGCGCTCCAGCAGCCGCTGCTCGCGGCGCAGCGGGCCGTCGGCATCGCCGTGCCAGGGCGCCACCTGCACCGCGAAGCTGTGGCCGCCCTTGACCAGCACCAGCGACTGGCCGGGCCGCGAGCGGGCCACGTCCATCTGCCAGCCCGGGGCGGGCACGAAGCGGGCGGGGCCGACGCGCAGCGGCTCGCCCTCGGCCAGCGCCCGCGCGCCCGGCGTCGCTTGGTCCCACCACTGCAGGCCGCCCACGTAGAGGGCCATGGCCGCAGCCAGGGCCAGGGTGGCGGGCCAGGTGGGATGGCCGTGACGGGCGGCGGCGGCAGGCATGCGGCGATGCTGCCATAGGCGGGCGTCGCTTCGCTGACGGCCGAGGCGCTGACGCGCCGCGCGTTCACCCTTTTTCGGTGTCCAGGTGGGCGTCGCAGCCCTGGCCGGCGGCGATGTAGCGCCGGGCCAGGCGCGCCAGCAACGGTGCGGCGCGGCGCAGCGGCCGGGGCAGCCAGCGTTCGGGCTCGGCGATGAGGCCGCAGCGGTACACCGCCTCGTCCGCCCGCCAGACCAGCGCCGCGCAGGCGCCATGCAATCGACGGCTGGCGACCATGCCGAGCGGACAGGGCTCGTGCGCGCAGCACACGCCGCAGCCGTTGCAGGGCGCGCCGTAGGCAGGCTTCTCGGGCGCCTCGGGCTGCAGCAGGATGACGCGGTGGGCGCGCGGCGCAGTCATGACGCTGGCGCCAAGCGGCCGAGTCCTGGGCCATCCGTCGGTGCCTCGCTCCCTCTCCCCTCGCGGGAGAGGGTTGGGGAGAGGGGGAGCCCCGCCACGACACACGATGCCGTGACGGCGTTCGCGCCCCCTCTCCCCCACCCCTCTCCCGCGAGGGGAGAGGGGCTTGACGCCCGACGACCGGCGCTCATTCAGCGGCCAGCCCAGCCGGCCAGCACCTGGGGCAGCCTCGCCATGTCGTCGAAGGTGGTGGCGGCGCCGACCGCCAGCAGCGCCTGGCTGCCGCTGTGGCCGGGGCCGCCCGGGCTGTAGCCGAACACGGTCGCGCCCGCGGCCACGCCGGCAGTGGCGCCGGTGACGGTGTCTTCCACCACCGCGCAACGCTGCGGCGCCACGCCCAGGGCTTCGGCCGCAGCCAGGTACACGTCGGGATGCGGCTTGCTGCGCGGCGTTTCGTGACCGCTGAAGATGCGGCCCTCGAACAGGTCGAGCAGGCCCACCTTGGCCAGTTGCAGCTCGACCTTGCGGCGGTCGGCGCCGGAGGCGCAGGCGATGCGGCCGTCCAGCCGCTGGTGCAGTGCGCGCACCGCTTCCACCGCGCCGGGAATGGGGACCAGCTCGCGCGCCAGCGCCTCGTTGCGGCGGGCCCAGAAGCGGTCGAGCCAGGCACGGTCGATGTGCACGCCGGTCTTCTGGTGGATGAGTTCAGCCTCGTCCTTGACCGCCTTGCCGACGAAGACCTGCATCGCTTCTTCCTCGGTGATGGCCCAGCCCAGCTCGCGCAGTTCGGCCACCAGCACGCGGTGGGTGATCGGCTCGGAATCGACCAGAACGCCGTCGCAGTCGAAGAGGATGGCGTCGAAGGGGAAGGCGGAATCAGGCATGGGCTCGGAATGCGCCGAGACGGCGCAATGCGTCGGAGGGAGGAGTGGGCGGGAGCCGCGAGCATAGCGGCCGCCATGTCCCCGGCGCGGCCGCGCGCCGACTTGCCCCTCGGGCGGATGCGCTCAGCCCTGTACCGGCACTTCCCGCGGCGGCGGGCCGTCGTAGGTCGGCTGGTATTGCCGCGGGATCGGGCCCTTGATGCGCACGTCCTGCGCCGTCTGCTCCCACGCATGGGCCAGCACGCCGACCGAGCGCGACAGGCAGAACAGGCCGCGTGCCAGCGGCGCAGCGAAGCCCAGTTCGGCATAGATGACGGCGGTGGCGCCGTCGATGTTCATGGGGATGGGCTTGCCCTTGGCGGCGGACAGGCGGGCCTCCACCGCGCGGCCGATGCGGGCGAAGCGGCCGTCCACCTCGCCGGCCGCCGCGGCCTCGTCCACCAGCGCCAGCAGGGGGGCCGAGCGTGGGTCCACGGGATGGAAGCGGTGGCCGAAGCCGGCCACCACCTTGCCGTGCACGGCGACGAAGGCGTCCAGCCCTTCCTGCACGGCACGGTCCTCGCCGGCGCCGGCGTCGATGCGGGCGGCGATGTCCTGATACAGCTCGACGGCCTGCTCGCCGGCGCCGCCGTGCACGTCGCCCAGCACGTTGACGGCCGAGGCCATGGCACTGTTCAGGCCCACGCCGCAGGTGGCGGCCATGCGCGCGATGGCGATGCTGGGCGCCTGCGGCCCGTGGTCCACGGCGGCCATGAGGGCGGCCTCCAGCAGGCCGGCCTGGCCGGGCGTGGGCAGGTCGCCGCGGGTCAGCAGCCAGATCATCTGCGCCAGGCTGACCCGCTCGCGGATCAGGTCCTGGATGGGGTAGCCGCGGTAGCGGATCACGCCGGGCGACATGTCGATGATGGACGTTCGCCACCAGTCCTCGGTGGTGCGGCGGGCGTCGGGGGCGGCGCCGGCCGGGGACGCCGCCACGGCAGCAGCGCCGGTCGGCAGGGATGCGGTGTCGGTCATACGGCCTCGTCCTGTTGCAGTTGCGCGATCTCCTCGGCCGAATAGCCGAGGCTGGCGAGGATCTCGCCGGAATGCTGGCCCAGCATGGGCGGCGGCGTGTCCACCCGCGGCGCCTGGCCGTCGATCTTGAAGCCGGTGCGCACCACGTGGATGTCCCGGCCCACGCCCGGCACGTCGGCGAAGCGGCCGACCATGCCGCGGCCCGCCACCTGCGGATGCGCCAGCGCCTCGGGCACGCCGTAGACGGGCCCGGCTGGCACGCCGGCCTGGTTGAGCAGCGGCCACCAGGCGTCGGTGCTGCGCGCGGACAGCGCCTCTTCGAGCAGGGCCTTGAGTTCGGCGCGGTGCCGCAGCCGGCCCTGGCGTTCGGCGAAGCGCGGGTCCGCCGGCAGCTCGGGCCGCTCCACCACGCGGCACAGCGCCTCGAACTGCTCCTGCTTGTTGGCGGCGATGTTGAGCAGCCCGTCGGCGGTGCGGAAGGTGCCCGAGGGGCTCGCCGTGAAGTTGTCGTTGCCCATGGGCTGCGGCGCC
Source organism: Pseudacidovorax intermedius (assembly GCF_001476815.1). Classification (GTDB taxonomy): domain Bacteria; phylum Pseudomonadota; class Gammaproteobacteria; order Burkholderiales; family Burkholderiaceae_C; genus Xenophilus; species Xenophilus intermedius_A. Next base: position 9,939 of record NZ_LDSL01000193.1, read on the forward strand.
TGGCCCGCGATCAGGTGGTTGGACACCACCCAGCCCATGGTCGCCATCACCGCTTCGAGCATGGCGACGTCGATGAAGGTGCCGCCCGTGCGCTGCCGGTCGGCCAGCGCCGCCGCGATGGCGAAGGCGGCGGTCATGCCGCCGATGGTGTCGGCCATCGGGTAGCCCACGCGCAGCGGGGCGCTCTCCGGCGCGCCGGTGATGCGCATGGTGCCGGACATGCCCTGGATGATCTGGTCGTAGGCCGGCAGGTCGCGCAGCGGGCCGTCCTGGCCGAAGCCCGAGATGGCGCAGTAGATGAGCCGCGGGTTCTCGGCCAGCAGCGCGTCGTAGCCCAGGCCCAGGCGCTGCATCACGCCTGGGCGGAAGTTCTCCACCAGCACGTCGGCGCTGCGCACCAGGCGGCGCAGCACCTCCTTGCCGGCGGGCTTCTTCAGGTCGACGGTGATGGAGCGCTTGCCCGGGTTCTGCGCCAGGAAAGAAACGCCCATGTGCCGGCGGTTGAGTTCCGGATCGGCGCCGAGCTGCCGGGCCAGGTCGCCGCCCTGGCGGCTTTCCACCTTGATGACGTCGGCGCCCATGTGGGCCAGCTGGTGGCAGGCGAAGGGCCCGGCCAGCACGTTGGTGAGATCGAGGACGCGGATGCCGCGCAGCGAGGTGGCCATGGGTTCCTCAGTCCACCCGCGCGCCCGATTCGCGCACCGCCGTGCCCCAGCGTGCCTGCTCGCTCTTCATGAAGGCGCCCAGCGCGGCCGGCGTGCCGCCGCGGGCCACGCTGCCCTCGTCGCGCAGGCGGGCCACCACGTCGGGCCGCTGGAGGGCGGCATTGGCGGCCGCATTGAGCGCATTGACCGCCTCGGCCGGCGTGCCGGCCGGTGCCACCAGCGCCTTCCAGTCCTCGGCGACGAAGCCGGGGTAGCCGGACTCGGCCACCGTCGGCACCTCGGGCAGTACCTCGATGCGCTGGGCCGAGGTGACGGCCACGGCGCGCAGCTTGCCGGCCTTGACCATCGAGATGACGCTGGGCGGCGTGGCGAAGTAGATGTCGGTCTGCCCGCCCAGCATGTCGGTGATGGCGGGGCCGGCGCCCTTGTAGGGTACGTGCATCACCTGGATGCCGGCGCGGCGCGCGAACATCTCGCCGGCCACGTGGCCCACCGTGCCGGTGCCGGCCGAGGCCATGGTCAGCTGGCGCGCCTGGGACTGGGTCTTGAGGTCGGCCAGCGTGTGGATGGCCGAGTCGGCCCGCACCACCAGCACCACCGGCTGCGAGGCGAGCAGCACCACCGGCGCGAAGTCCTTGGCCGCATCGAAGGGCATTCGGCTGTAGAGCGCGGGGTTGATGGCCAGGTTGGCCGTCTGGCCGGCGCCGAAGGTGTAGCCGTCCTTGCGGGCCTTGGCGACCGCGTCCAGGCCGATGTTGCCGCCGGCGC
>NZ_LDSL01000194.1 GCF_001476815.1 Pseudacidovorax intermedius
CGGCGCCGGCAAGTCCACGCTGATGAAGATCATCTACGGCTCGGTCAAGCCGGATGAGGGCACGGTGCACTTCAACGGCCAGCCGGTCACCATCCGCAATCCGCAGGAGGCGCGGCAGCTGGGCATCAGCATGGTGTTCCAGCACTTCAGCCTGTTCGACACGCTGACGGTGGCCGAGAACGTCTGGCTGGGCCTGGACAAGAGCCTGGCGCTGTCCGAAGTCACGCGCCGCATCGTGGCCAAGGCCGGCGAGTACGGGCTGGAGATCGATCCGCTGCGCCCGGTGCACACGCTGTCGGTGGGCGAGATGCAGCGGGTGGAGATCATCCGCGCGCTGCTCACAGACCCCAAGCTGCTGATCCTGGACGAGCCCACCTCGGTGCTGACGCCGCAGGCGGTGCAGAAGCTCTTCGTGGTGCTCAAGAAGCTCGCGTCCGAGGGCTGTTCCATCCTCTACATCAGCCACAAGCTGCACGAGATCCGCGAGCTGTGCACGGCCTGCACGGTGCTGCGCGGCGGCAAGGTCACGGGCGTGTGCAATCCGCAGCAGGAGACCAACGAGTCCCTGTCGCGCCTGATGATCGGCGCCGAGCCGCCGCCGCTGACGCACCGGCCTTCCAACGTGGGCGAGGTGGCACTCTCCGTCGAGCGGCTCAGCCTGCCGCGCGAGGACCAGTTCGGCGTGGACCTGGAGGCCATCTCGCTGCAGGTGCGCGCAGGCGAGGTGGTGGGCATCGCCGGCGTGTCCGGCAACGGGCAGAAGGAGCTGCTGTATGCGCTGTCGGGCGAGGACGTGCGGGCCGAGCCCGGCATGGTCCGCCTCTTCGGCCAGGGCGCCGGCCGGCTGCGGCCGCGCGGGCGCCGCAGGCTGGGCCTGCATTTCGTGCCCGAGGAGCGGCTGGGCCGCGGCGCGGTGCCCACGCTGGGCCTCGCCCACAACCTGCTGCTCACGCGCGACGACGCGGTGGGCGGCGGCGGCTGGCTGCGCATCGGCCAGCTGGAGCAGCAGGCCCGCGCCATCATCGAGCGCTTCAAGGTCAAGGCCGGCGGGCCGCAGTCGGCGGCCAAGTCGCTGTCCGGCGGCAATCTGCAGAAGTTCATCGTCGGGCGCGAGATCGATGCGAAGCCGAAGCTCTTCATCGTCTCGCAGCCCACCTGGGGCGTGGACGTGGGCGCCGCGGCGCTGATCCGCGCCGAGATCCTGGCGCTGCGCGACGCCGGTTGCGCCGTGCTGGTGGTCAGCGAAGAACTGGACGAGCTGTTCGAGATCAGCGACCGGCTGCACGTGATCGCCAAGGGGCGGCTGTCGCCTTCCGTCGACCGGGCCGCGGCCACCGTGCCGCAGATCGGCGAATGGATGAGCGGGCTGTGGGAGGGCGCCAGCGTGCGCGCGAAGGAGGAGGGCATCCATGCTCAAGCTTGAGTTGCGGCCGCAGCTGTCGCGTTTCTGGAGCTACGGCTCGCCCATCCTGGCGCTGCTGATCACGGTGGTGATCGGCGTGATCCTGTTCGCCGCGCTGGGCAAGGACCCGGTGCGCGGGCTGCAGGTCTTCTTCTGGGAGCCGATCAAGAGCAGCTACGCCATCGGCGAGCTGCTGGTCAAGGCGACGCCGCTGCTGGTCATCGCGCTGGGGCTGGCGGTGTGTTTCCGCTCCAACGTGTGGAACATCGGCGCCGAGGGCCAGTTCGTGCTGGGCGCCATCGCGGCCGGCGGCATGGCGCTGCTCGCCGACAAGAACACCGGCCCGTGGATCGTGCCGGCCATCCTGGTGGCCGGCGTGCTGGGCGGCATGCTGTGGGCGGCCATCGTGGCCTGGCTGCGCGACGTGTGCAACGCCAACGAGATCCTCACCAGCCTGATGCTGGTCTACGTGGCCACGCTGCTGCTGCTGTGGCTGGTGGGCGGGCCCTGGAAAGACCCGATGGGCTACAACTTTCCGCAGACCAAGACCTTCGAGGCGGTGACGCAGATCCCGCGGCTCATGAAGGGCTCGCGCGTGACCATCGGCGTGGTGATCGCGCTGGTGGGCGTGGCGGCGCTGTGGGTCTTCCTGTTCCGCACGCGGCTGGGCTTCGCGCAGCAGGTGGGCGGGCTGGCGCCGGCCGCCGCGCGCTACGCGGGCTTCTCGGCCCGGCGCGCGGTGTGGATCGCGCTGCTGACCTCGGGCGCCGCCGCCGGCCTGGCCGGTGCGCTCGAAGTGGCCGGCCCCATCGGCCAGCTCACGCCCTATGTGCCCGCAGGCTACGGGTTCGCCGCCATCATCGTGGCCTTCGTGGGGCGGCTGCATCCGGTGGGCATGGTGTTCTCGGCCATCCTGATGAGCATGTTCTACATCGGCGGCGAACTGGCGCAGTCGCGCCTGGGCCTGCCCAAGTCCCTCACCGCCGTGTTCCAGGGGTTGCTGCTCTTCACGCTGCTGGCCTGCGACACGCTGGTGGCGTATCGCGTGCGGATGAAGGCGGCGGCGCGGCCGGTGTCGCCGACGGCCGGTACTGCCTCGTTGCAGGCATCGACGCCCGATGTCGTCGCGCCCCAGATTAAGGAGGCTTGAAGTGCAACACCACCAAAGCCTGGTCCACTGTGAGCCCCTCTCCCCTCGTGGGAGAGGGGTTGGGGAGAGGGGGCGTGCCCATCGCCAGGGCCTCGCGCCTTGCCAACGCCGCAGCCCCCTCTCCCCCGCCCTCTCCCGCAAGGGGAAAGGGAGCGGATGCCGGGTCCGCGGCTCGAGGACGGCATCCATCGTCTCGGAGGTCTGAAATGGAAAGCTACGCACTCCTCCTGGGCGCCATGCTCAGCGCCGGCACCGTGCTGGCCATCGCCGCGCTCGGCCTGCTCATCAACGAGAAGGCCGGCATCGTCAACCTGGGCGCCGAGGGCATGATGCTGTGCGCCGCCATCGGCGGCTTCGCGGCCTATGTGCACACGCACAATGCCTGGATCGGCTTCGCGGCCGGCATGGCCGTGGGCGCGCTGCTGGCGGGCCTGTTCGGCGTGCTGGTCATCTGGCTCAACACCAACCAGTACGCCACCGGCCTGGCCCTGTCGCTCTTCGGCGTGGGCTTCTCGGCCTTCGTCGGCATCAACTACGTGCAGGCCAAGGCGCCGGGCGGCATGGCCTTCGCCATTCCGGTGCTGGGCGACATTCCCTTCATCGGCCCGGCGCTGTTCCGCCACCATCCGCTGGTGTACTTCGCCGTGGCGCTCACCTTCGGGCTGATCTGGTTCCTGTACCGCACGCGGGCCGGCCTGGTGCTGCGCTCGGTGGGCGAGTCGCCCGAGTCCGCGCATGCCCTGGGCTACCCGGTGCGCCGCATCCGGCTGATGGCGGTCATGGCCGGCGGCGCGCTGTGCGGCCTGGCGGGCGCCTACCTGTCGGTGGTCTACACGGGCCTGTGGGTGGAGAACATGGTGGCCGGCCGCGGCTGGATCGCGCTGGCACTGACCACCTTCGCCACCTGGCGGCCGATGCGCGTGCTGCTGGGCGCCTACCTGTTCGGCGGCGTCACGCAGCTGGGCTTCCACCTGCAGAGCGTGGGCGTGGACGTCCCCAGCCAGTTCCTGGCCATGATGCCCTACGTGGCCACCGTCGTGGTGCTGGCGCTCATCTCGCGCAACCCGGCCTTCATCCGCGTCAACATGCCGGCCTCGATCGGGAAACCCTTCTACCCCGGCTCATAATGCGCGCTGCATTTTTCCGCTCCCTCAACGTCTTGCTGCCAAGGACCTTTAGACAATGACCGATCTGAACAAGCGCTCGCTGATCAAGCTCGCCGCCATCTCCACCGCGGCCGCCGCCGTCCTGGTGGGCTGCGGCAAGAAGGAAGAGGCCCCGGCCGCCGCCGCACCCGCCGCGCCGGCACCCACCGCCGCCGCGCCGGCCCCGGCTTCGACGGCACCGCTGGAGATCGCCTTCGCCTACGTCGGCCCGGTCGGCGACGGCGGCTGGACCTTCGCCCACGACAACGGTCGCAAGGCACTGGAGAAGGAATTCGGCGACAAGATCAAGACCACCTTCGTCGAGAGCGTGCCCGAGTCGGCCGACGCCGAGCGCGTGTTCCGCGATTTCGTGGGCCAGGGCAAGAAGCTGATCTTCGGCACCACCTTCGGCTACATGGAGCCCATGCTCAAGGTCGCCGGCGACGCCAAGGACGTGAAGTTCGAGCATGCCACCGGCTACAAGACGGCCGAGAACATGCGCACCTACGACAGCCGCACCTACGAAGGCGCGTACATGGCCGGCATCATCGCCGGCGCCATGACCAAGTCGAACAAGCTGGGCGTGGTGGGCTCGGTGCCGATCCCCGAGGTGCTGCGCAACATCAACAGCTTCACGCTCGGTGCCCAGTCGGTGAACCCCAAGATCACCACCAACGTGGTGTGGGTCAACGAATGGTTCAGCCCGCCGAAGGAAACCGAGGCTGCGACGGCCCTGATCAACGGCGGCGCCGACGTGCTGTTCCAGAACACCGACTCGCCGGCCGTGCTCAAGACCGCGCAGGAAAAGGGCAAGCGCGCCTTCGGCTGGGACAGCGACATGACCGCCTACGGCCCCAAGGCCCACCTGGCCTCGGCCATCATCAACTGGGGCCCGTACTACATCAAGGCCACCAAGGACGTGCTGGACGGCACCTGGACCACCGGCCAGACCTGGTGGGGCGTGAAGGAAGGCGCGATCGACCTGGTCTCCGTGGCCGACGACGTGCCGGCCGACATCAAGGCCAAGGTCGACGAGGTCAAGAAGGGCCTGAAGGACGGCACCTTCCAGATCTGGAAGGGCCCGATCGTCGGTCAGGACGGCAAGGAACTCATCGCCGCCGGCGCCGCCGCGGATGACAAGTTTTTGTCGGGCGTGAACTTCTACGTCAAGGGCGTCGAGGGCAAGGTGCCTGGCGGCGACAAAAAGTAAGCGCTTTCCTCGAATACGTCACAGGCCACCTTCGGGTGGCCTTTTTTATGGGCGAGGCCGCTCTGATGCGCGCGCGATGATGCCCGAGGGCACAGCCGTGCCCGAGCCAGTGTTCATCGTTCAGGGAGAAAAGCATGGCGAATCGGTTCGTCTTCAACCATACCCGCACGGCATCGACCAGCGACCATTGGGCTGTGGCAGTGCGCGTGAGCTCAACATGCAGCAGACAAGGCGCCAGCAAATGGATCGCCCGCTCTGCTGGTCTTTTGGCCTGGGCTCTGCTCGCATCGACCGCTGCCGATGCAGCGCCTGCCATGGTCAAGGTCCTGCCAGACGGAAAGCGCACGCTGCTCACCACGCAGACGCTCAAGGCGGGTGACGAACTGCAGGCGGAATTCCTGGGCCCCCAGAACCGTGTGCGTTGTTGCATGGCACTGAAGATCAAGGGGAGCCTGCCGGCACCCGACAACGTGACGGATCAATTGGAGGGCAAACCGGTGCTTGCCTACGAGTTGCCGCCCTTGGACCGGAGCAAGGGAATGCCTTTTCTCGGCGCCGCCTGGGTCGGGCCCGGCGATCGTCCGCCGCGCGAGCGCATGCCGGTGGTCTGTACCAGCCGCGAAGGCGCCCATCTGCTGCTGCTCGATCGCGGCCGACCAGCCGCGCATCTGTACATGAACTTCGGGTACGCGGTGCTGCCCAGCTGCGATCACCGGCTGCTGGCGCGTTTCGACTGATCGTCGGCGCAGGGCAGGGGTGCAAGTGCACCGGTGCCGCTTATGCTTGGGCACCGCGAATGCCGAACCGAGTCCCACCATGAGCCTGCCCTTCGACCCCGTCGCCATCCCCGCCGACCGCCTGCCCGAGCTGCTGCGCAGCATGCCCAAGGCGGAACTGCACATGCACATCGAGGGCTCGCTGGAGCCCGAGCTGATCTTCGCGCTGGCGCAGCGCAATGGCGTGGCCATTCCCTATGCGAGCGTCGAGGAACTGCGCAAGGCCTATGCCTTCACCAACCTGCAGAGCTTCCTGGACATCTACTACGCCGGCGCCAGCGTGCTGCTCACCGAGCAGGACTTCTACGACATGGCCTGGGCCTACCTGCAGCGCGCCGCGGCCGACAACGTGCGCCGCACCGAGATGTTCTTCGACCCGCAGACGCACACCGAGCGCGGCGTGCCGATGGCCACGGTCATCCAGGGCCTGCACCGCGCCTGTGTCGATGCCAAGACCGGGCTGGGCGTGGACGCGGCGCTGATCCTGTGCTTCCTGCGCCACCTGAGCGAGGCATCGGCCTTCGAGACGCTGGAGCAGGCGCTGCCCTTCCGCGACCAGTTCATTGGGGTGGGCCTGGATTCGAGCGAGGTCGGCCATCCGCCAGAGAAGTTCGCCCGCGTGTTCGCGCGCTGCCGCGAGCTGGGCCTGCACCTCGTGGCGCATGCGGGCGAGGAGGGGCCGCCGGCCTATGTGTGGAGCGCACTCGACGTGCTCAAGGTCGAGCGCATCGACCACGGCGTGCAGAGCACCAAAGACCCGGCCCTGATGAAGCGCCTGGCCGCCGACCGCATTCCGCTGACGGTGTGCCCGCTCTCCAACCTCAAGCTCTGCGTGTTTCCGCAGCTGTCGCAGCACAACCTGGGCGAGTTGCTCGACGCGGGCCTGGTCGCCACCGTGAACTCGGACGACCCGGCCTACTTCGGCGGCTACATGAACGAGAACTTCATCCAGACCTTCGCCGCCACCGGGCTGACGTCTGCGCAGGCCTGGCAACTGGCCGCCAACAGCTTCGACGGCAGCTTTGCCGACGACGCGGCCAAGAAGGCCTGGAAGGACGAGCTGGCGCAGTGCTTCGCCAGCTTCCGCTGAAGAGCAGCCCGGTCAGCTGCGCTTGGGGCTGACCGTCTTGCGGTAGCCCACGCGCCCCTTGTCGTCCACGCTCTCCAGGTGGACGTCGAAGCCCCACAGCCGCGCCACATGCTTGAGCACCTCGGGCGTCTCGTCGTGCAGCGGCCGGCCGTGGCGCTGTGTGTGGCGCAGCGTGAGCGAGCGGTCGCCGCGCAGGTCCACGTTCCAGACCTGGATGTCGGGCTCGCGGCTGCCCAGGTCGTACTGGCGGGCCAGCGATTCGCGCAGGGCGCGGTAGCCGGCCTCGTCATGGATGGCGGCCACTTCCAGCTCCGGATCGGCCTCGTGGTCGCGGATGGCGAAGAAGCGGAAGTCGCGCATCACCTTCGGGCTCAGGAACTGGCCGACGAAGCTCTCGTCCTTGAAGTTGCGCATGGCGTAGTCCAGCGTCGTCAACCAGTTGGAGCCCGCGATGTCCGGGAACCACTGCCGGTCTTCCTCGGTGGGCTTCTCGCAGATGCGCTTGAGGTCGCTGTACATCGCGAAGCCCAGCGCATAGGGATTGATGCCGCTGTAGGCCCGGTGGCCCACCGGCGGTTGATACACCACGGCCGTGTGCGAGCTGAGCCACTCGATCATGAAGCCGTCGGCCAGCAGGCCGCGGTCGTACATGGTGTTGAGCAGCGTGTAGTGCCAGAAGGTGGCCCAGCCCTCGTTCATCACCTGCGTCTGGCGCTGCGGATAGAAGTACTGCGCCACCTTGCGCACGATGCGCACCACCTCGCGCTGCCAGGGCTCCAGCAGAGCGGCGTTCTTCTCGATGAAGTACAGCAGGTTCTCCTGCGGTTCCTCGGGGAAGCGGCGCGCGGCCTGCGGGTCCTGCGCGGCCGCCCCGGCACGCGGCACGGTGCGCCACAGGTCGTTGAGTTGCCGCTGGATATAGGCTTCCCGCTCTGCCCGGCGCTCCTTTTCCTGCGCCAGCGAACGCTTCTGCGGCCGGCGGTAGCGGTCCACGCCGTAGTTCATCAGCGCATGGCAGGAGTCGAGCAGGTCCTCCACCGCCTCCACGCCATGGCGCTCCTCGCATTCGGCGATGTAGTTCTTGGCGTAGACCAGGTAGTCGATGATGGACGAGGCGTCCGTCCACATGCGGAACAGGTAGTTGCCCTTGAAGAAGCTGTTGTGGCCGTAGGCCGCATGGGCGATCACCAGCGACTGCATGGCCATCGTGTTCTCCTCCATCAGGTAGGAGATGCACGGGTCGGAGTTGATGACGATCTCGTAGGCCAGGCCCATGTGGCCGCGGCGGTAGTTCTTCTCGGTGGCGATGAACTGCTTGCCGTAGGACCAGTGGCGGTAGAGCACCGGCATGCCCACGCTGGAGTAGGCATCCATCATCTGCTCGGCCGAGATGATCTCCAGCTGATTCGGATAGGTGTCCAGGCCGAAGGCACGCGCCGTCCTGGCGATCTCGTCGTGGTAGGTCTCGATGAGCTCGAAGGTCCAGTCGGACGGGCTGGGCAGGCGCTCGGGTGCGCGCTCGAAGACGGGGGGCAGGCGGGACGGGGTCATCTTGTCCTTGGCTCCTGGCGGGGGCGTCCGCACCTTCTCAGGCGGCGGCCGTCGCGCCTTCTTTCTTGAACAGCTCGCGGAACACCGGATAGATGTCCTGCGCGCTCGACACCTTGCGCATGGCGAAGTGGCCGAAGCGGTCTTCCAGCTGCGTGTATTCCTGCCACAGGTTCTGCTCGGCCTCGGCCACTTGAACATAGGCGTAATAGCGCACCAGCGGCAGGATCGAATCGGCCAGCAGTTCGCGGCAGCGACCGCTGTCCTGGTGCCAGTTGTCGCCGTCGCTGGCCTGCGCGCCGTAGATGTTCCACTCGCTGCTCGGGTAGCGGGCGCGGATGATGTCGCGCATCAGCACCAGCGCGCTGGAGACCACCGTGCCGCCCGTCTCGGTCGCATGGAAGAAATCGTCCTCGCTCACCTCCTGCGCCTGCGTGTGGTGGCGGATGAAGACCAGCTCGATCTTCTCGTAGTGCCGGGTGAGGAAGAGGTACAGCAGCATGAAGAAGCGCTTGGACATGTCCTTGCGCGTCTCGTCCATGGAGCCGGAGATGTCCATGAGGCAGAACATCACGGCCTTGGCGCTGGGCACCGGCGTGCGCACGCGGCTGCGGTAGCGCAGGTCGATGGGGTCGATGTAGGGCACATGGCGCGCGCGGCGGCGGATGCCGTCCAGCTCGTCCTGCAGCGACTTCATCAGTTCGGCGTCGGGCTCGGGCTCGCGTGCCAGGTCGGCGATGCGGGCCTCGAGCGCGCGGATGTCCTTGCGGTCCTGCCCGCCCAGCGCGATGCGCCTCGCCAGCGCGCCGCGCATGGAGCGCACCACGTGCAGGTTGTTGGGCGTGCCGTCGCTGGTGAAGCCGGCGCGGTGGCTCTTCCACTCGGGCACCTCGGCCAGCTGCGTGCGGATCAGGTGGGGCAGGGCGAGGTCCTCGAAGAAGACCTGCATGAATTCCTCGCGCGTGAGGCGGAAGACGAAGTCGTCTTCGCCTTCGCCGCTGTCGCTGGCCTGGCCGCTGCCCGAGCCGCTCCCGCCCTGGCCCTTTGGCCGTTCGATGCGGTCGCCGCGCACGTACTCCTGGTTGCCCGGATGCACGTACTCGCGGTTGCCGCCCTGCGCATGGCCGAAGGTGGGTTCGGACACGTCGCGCCGCGGCAGGGTGATGTCCTCGCCCGCCTCCAGGTTGCGGATGCCCCGTCCGCTGACCGCCTTGCGCACCGCATCGCGGATCTGCGTGCGGTAGCGGCGCAGGAAGCGCTCGCGGTTGCCGACCGACTTGTTCTTGCCCGACAGGCGCCGGTCAATGATCTGCTGGAACATCGCCAAGGTGCAGCACCTCCATGGTGGTGGAGAGGATCGGTCAGGACGACTTGCGCACGCGCAGGTACCACTCGCAAAGCAGGCGCACCTGTTTGGCCGTGTAGCCCTTCTCGACCATGCGGGTGACGAAGTCCTCGTGCTTCTTCTGCTCGTCGGCGCTGCTCTTGGCGTTGAAGCTGATCACGGGCAGCAGTTCCTCGGTGTTCGAGAACATCTTCTTCTCGATCACCGTGCGCAGCTTCTCGTAGCTGGTCCACGTCGGGTTGCGGCCGCTGTTGCTCGCGCGGGCCCGCAGCACGAAGTTGACGATCTCGTTGCGGAAGTCCTTGGGGTTGGAAATGCCGGCGGGCTTCTCGATCTTCTCCAGCTCGCCATTGAGTGCGGCGCGGTCGAACACCTCGCCCGTGTCCACGTCGCGGTACTCCTGGTCCTGGATCCAGTAGTCGGCATAGGTCACGTAGCGGTCGAAGATGTTCTGGCCGTACTCGGAGTAGCTCTCGAGGTACGCCGTCTGGATCTCCTTGCCGATGAACTCCGCATAGCGCGGCGCCAGCAGCTCCTTGATGTAGCCGATGTACTTCTGCTCGGTCTCGGGAGGGAACTGCTCGCGCTCGATCTGCTGTTCCAGCACGTACATGAGGTGCACCGGATTGGCGGCGACCTCGGTGCTGTCGAAGTTGAAGACCTTGGAGATGATCTTGAAGGCGAAGCGGGTGGAGACGCCGCTCATGCCTTCGTCGACGCCCGCGTAGTCGCGGTACTCCTGAAGCGACTTGGCCTTGGGGTCGGTGTCCTTCAGGTTCTCGCCGTCGTAGATCTGCATCTTGCTGAAGACGTTGGAGTTCTCCGGCTCCTTCAGCCGCGTGAGCACCGAGAACTGGGCCATCATCTTCAGCGTGCCGGGCGCGCAGGGCGCGGCGGCCAGCGAGGAATTGCGCACCAGCTTGTCGTAGATGCGGATCTCTTCCGAGACGCGCAGGCAGTAGGGCACCTTGACGATGTAGATGCGGTCGAGAAAGGCCTCGTTGTTCTTGTTGTTGCGGAAGGCCTTCCACTCGCTCTCGTTGCTGTGGGCCAGCACCACGCCGTCGAAGGGAATCGCGCCGAAGCCCTCGGTGCCCTTGAAGTTGCCTTCCTGCGTGGCCGTCAGCAGCGGATGCAGCACCTTGATCGGCGCCTTGAACATTTCCACGAATTCCAGCAGGCCCTGGTTGGCCAGGCACAGGCCACCGGAATAGCTGTAGGCGTCGGGGTCGTCCTGCGCATAGGTCTCGAGCTTGCGGATGTCGACCTTGCCGACCAGCGAGCTGATGTCCTGGTTGTTCTCATCGCCGGGCTCGGTCTTGGCCACGGCGATCTGCTTGAGCACCGAGGGATGGCGCTTGACCACCTTGAACTGGCGGATGTCGCCACCGTATTCCTCCAGCCGCTTGACGGCCCACGGCGACAGGATGCGCTGCAGGTAGCGGCGCGGAATGCCGTATTCCTTCTCGAGGATCTCGCCGTCCTCGGCGGCATCGAAGAGGCCCAGCGGCGATTCGTTCACCGGCGAGCCCTGGATGGCATAGAAGGGCACCTGTTCCATCAGCTGCTTGAGCCGCTCGGCGATGGAGCTCTTGCCGCCGCCCACCGGCCCCAGCAGGTAGAGGATCTGCTTCTTTTCTTCCAGGCCCTGGGCTGCGTGGCGGAAGTACGAAACCACCTGCTCGATGGCGTCTTCCATGCCGTAGAACTCGCGGAAGGCCGGGTAGATCTTGATGACCTTGTTCGCGAAGATCCGCGACAGCCGCGGGTCGTTGCGGGTGTCGACCACCTCGGGATCACCAATGGCCTTCAGCATCCGCTCGGCGGCGGTCGCGTAGGCCGTGGCGTCGCGCTTGCAGATGTTCAGATAGTCCTGCAGCGACATGACCTCTTCGCGCGTGCGCTCGTACCGGGCGGTGAAGTTGCTGATGACGTCCATGGGTGCACACCTCCAATGGGTCGGCAGGATTCAACAACGAGCCACAGCGGATGACCAGGCCGCCAGGCTCCGGAAACTCCTCAATACGCGGTTCCAGCATACGGCAAAGCATCGATCCGTGTGTGCCTCAATTGGCAGGCGGCTCGATGTGGACGGCGCGCTCTTGCGTTGGGGGCGGGGCGGGGTGTCGAAGTTCCACCGCAGCGGGTATTCACTGGTACGCAAAACACGTGCCGCTCGGGGAGCGTGCCTCTTCGCGTGACAGCCTTGACAGGTCTTCGAAGGGCCGTCCGTCAGCCGCGGCCCACAGCCGTGTACGCCATCGGCCCGCGTGAAATGCGTCACGCCCGACCGTGGCCGTCGCGCAACAGCAGGTCGATCCCGATGGCCTGCAGGAGCGCGCGGCGATCGGCCGAAGCGCACGGCCGCGGCGCGGCGCCTCATGCGCTTTGCGCCCATCGATGCGCGAGGACCGAGCAAGGCAGAGGCGGCGCCAAAAAGAAGGCGCCGCCAGGCCCCGGGTCCTGCGGCGCCTTTCTCGGCTTTCGGGGCCGGGAACTCCCGGCAGCCGGTCAGCTGAAGAATTCCTTCGCCTTGTCCAGCCAGCCCTTCTCCTGCGGGCTGTGCTTGTCGCCGCCCTTCTTGAGCGATTCGTCCAGTTCCTTGAGCAGCTTGCGCTGGTGCTCGGTGAGCTTGATCGGCGTCTCCACGCGGACGTGGCAGTAGAGGTCGCCCGGGTAGGTGGAGCGCACGCCCTTGATGCCCTTGCCGCGCAGGCGGAACTGCTTGCCGCCCTGCGTGCCTTCGGGAATGTCGATGGCCGCCGGTCCCTTGAGCGTGGGCACCTCGATCTCGCCGCCCAGCGCCGCGGTGGTCATGCTCACCGGCACCACGCAGTGCAGGTCGTCGCCGTCGCGCTCGAACACCTCGTGCTTCTTCAGGCGGATCTCGATGTAGAGGTCGCCCGGCGGGCCGCCGTTGGTGCCCGGCTCGCCGTTGCCGGTGCTGCGGATGCGCATGCCGTCGTCGATGCCGGCAGGGATCTTCACCTCCAGCGTCTTGTTGTTCTTGACCTTGCCCTGGCCGTGGCAGGTGGGGCAGGGCTCGGGCACGATCTTGCCGGTGCCGCGGCACTGCGGGCAGGTCTGCTGCACGCTGAAGAAGCCCTGGCGCATCTGCACCGCACCCGAGCCATGGCAGGTGGTGCAGGTGATGGGCTTGGTGCCCGGCTTGGCGCCGTTGCCGTGGCAGGTGCCGCATTCGTCCCAGCTGGGAATGCGGATCTGGGCGTCCTTGCCGTCGGCGGCCTCTTCCAGCGTGATCTCCATCGCATAGCTGAGGTCGCTGCCGCGGAACACCTGCCGCCCGCCGCCTGCGCCGCGCCGCGCGCCGGCACCACCGCCGAACACGTCGCCGAAGATGTCGCCGAAGGCCTCGGCGAAGCCACCGAAGCCCTCCGCGCCGCCGCCCATGCCGCCGCGCATGTTCGGGTCGACGCCCGCGTGGCCGTACTGGTCGTAGGCCGCGCGCTTGTCGGCGTCCGACAGCATCTCGTAGGCCTCCTTGGCCTCCTTGAACTTGGCCTCGGCCTCGGTGGCGGCAGCACCCTGATTGCGGTCGGGGTGGTACTTCATCGCCAGCTTGCGATAGGCCTTCTTGATCTCGTCCTCGCCCGCGTTCTTGGGAACGCCGAGGACTTCGTAGTAGTCGCGTTTGCTTGCCATGGGACTCGCGCGGAAGCGGTTCGGTGGAAAACGAAAAGAGGCTGGAGCACCCTTCGACAGGTGTCCAGCCCCGCGTCAGCTCAGGGCATTCAGCCCTTCTTGACTTCCTTGACCTCGGCGTCGACCACGTTGTCGTCCGCCGGCTTGGCGCTTGCATTTTCCGCACCAGCGCTGCCCGCACCGGCCGCGCCCGCGGCGGCTTCGGCGGCCTGTGCATCGGCGTACATCTTCTCGCCCAGCTTCTGGCTGGCGGTCATCAGCGCCGTGGTCTTGGCCTCGATGGCGTCCTTGTCCTCGGACTTCAGGACTTCCTCGAGTTCCTTGATGGCGGCCTCGATCTTGTCCTTCTCGCCGGCGTCCAGCTTGTCGCCGTGCTCACCCAGCGACTTCTTCACGCTGTGCACCATGGCCTCGCCCTGGTTGCGGGCCTGCACCACCTCGACCTTCTTCTTGTCCTCGGCGGCGTTCAGCTCGGCGTCCTTCACCATCTTCTGGATCTCGTCCTCGGACAGGCCCGAGTTCGCCTTGATGGTGATCTTGTTCTCCTTGCCGGTGCCCTTGTCCTTGGCGCCCACGTGCAGGATGCCGTTGGCGTCGATGTCGAAGCTCACCTCGATCTGGGGCACGCCGCGCGGTGCCGGCGGAATGCCTTCCAGGTTGAACTCGCCCAGCAGCTTGTTGCCGGAAGCCAGCTCGCGCTCGCCCTGGAACACCTTGATCGTCACGGCCGGCTGGTTGTCGTCGGCCGTCGAGAAGGTCTGCGCGAACTTCGTCGGGATTGTCGTGTTCTTCGTGATCATCTTCGTCATCACGCCGCCCATCGTCTCGATGCCGAGCGACAGCGGGGTCACGTCCAGCAGCAGCACGTCCTTGCGGTCGCCCGACAGCACCTGGCCCTGGATGGCGGCACCGACGGCCACGGCCTCGTCGGGGTTGACGTCCTTGCGCGGTTCCTTGCCGAAGAACTCCTTGACCTTCTCCTGCACCTTGGGCATGCGGGTCTGGCCGCCGACCAGGATCACGTCGCTGATGTCGCTCACGCTGATGCCGGCGTCCTTGATGGCCGTGCGGCAGGGGGCGATGGTGCGCTCGACCAGGTCCTCGACCAGGCTTTCCAGCTTGGCGCGGGTCAGCTTGATGTTCAGGTGCTTGGGACCGGTGGCGTCCGCCGTGATGTAGGGCAGGTTGACGTCGGTCTGGGCCGAGTTCGACAGCTCGATCTTGGCCTTCTCGGCGGCTTCCTTCAGGCGCTGCAGGGCCAGCACGTCCTTGGACAGGTCGACGCCCTGTTCCTTTTTGAACTCGCCGATGATGTAGTCGATGATGCGCTGGTCGAAGTCCTCGCCGCCCAGGAAGGTGTCGCCGTTGGTGGACAGCACCTCGAACTGCTTCTCGCCGTCGACGTCGGCGATCTCGATGATCGACACGTCGAAGGTGCCGCCGCCCAGGTCGTAGACGGCGATCTTGCGGTCGCCCTTGTCCTGCTTGTCCAGGCCGAAGGCCAGCGCGGCCGCGGTCGGCTCGTTGATGATGCGCTTGACTTCCAGGCCGGCGATGCGGCCGGCGTCCTTGGTGGCCTGGCGCTGGCTGTCGTTGAAGTAGGCCGGCACCGTGATCACGGCCTCGGTCACCGGCTCGCCCAGGTAGTCCTCGGCGGTCTTCTTCATCTTGCGCAGCACTTCGGCGCTGATCTGGGGCGGCGCCATCTTCTTGCCGCGCACTTCCACCCAGGCGTCGCCGTTGTCGGCCTTGGAGATGGTGTAGGGCATCAGGTCGATGTCCTTCTGCACTTCCTTCTCTTCGAACTTGCGGCCGATCAGGCGCTTGACCGCATAGAGGGTGTTGCGCGGGTTGGTGACCGCCTGGCGCTTGGCCGAGGCGCCGACCAGCACCTCGCCGTCTTCCTGGTACGCAATGATGGAGGGCGTGGTGCGCGCGCCTTCCGAGTTCTCGATCACGCGGGTGTTGTTGCCCTCCATGATCGCCACGCACGAGTTGGTCGTGCCCAGGTCGATGCCGATGATCTTGGCCATGGTGTTGTTACTCCTGAATCTGTTGAATCTGTTGTGCTGAACTTGTGGATAACCCGGCCGGATTCAAGGGATGCGCCGGGGATTTCCTGTGGAGCAATGACGAATTACTTGGGCGCCGCCACGGTGACCAGGGCCGGCCGCAGCACGCGCTCGGCGATGGTGTAGCCCTTCTGCAGCACGCTCACCACGGTGTTGGCCTCCTGCTCGGCGGGCACCATCGAGATGGCCTGGTGCTGGTGCGGGTCGAACCTGGTGCCGGCAGCGGGCGCGATTTCGATCACCTTGTTGCGCTCCAGCGCGCTCTTGAGCTGGCGCAGCGTGGCTTCGGCGCCTTCGCGGATCTGCTCGGGCGTGGCCTCCTTGATGGCCAGGCCGGCTTCCAGGCTGTCGAGCACCGGCAGCATGCTTTCGGCGAAGGACTCCACGGCGAACTTGCGGGCCTTGGAGATTTCCTCGTCGGCGCGGCGGCGGGCGTTCTGCACGTCGGCCTGGGCCCGCAGGTACTGGTCGGCCAGCTCGGCCGACTTGGCCTTCAGCTCGGCCAGCTCGGCCTCCAGGTTCTGCTCCGGCGTGCCGGCCTGGGCGTTCAGCATGTCGTTCTGCGCCTCGGCAGCGGCCTGCTGGTCGTCCGGCGCGGGCGTGGAATGGGTGTTCTCCGTCATGGTCTGTGGAACGTAAGGTTCAAAACTGCCCAGCAGCTAGGGCCCCCAAGGCCCTTTTCAAGGTGGGGGTGCTGTGCAAAGGCGAAGAAATTTCCAATGGAGGCCGCAAGGGCCATCGAGGAAGGCGATCAACGGCGAAGAAAAAGGCGGCGCCGGGGCCGGCACCGCCTTGGACGGGCGGGCGACGCTCAGCGGGCGTCGAGCAGCTCGACGTCGAACTTCAGCGTGGCGTTGGGCGGGATCACGCCGCCGGCGCCGCGGGCGCCGTAGCCCAGGCCCGGGGGGATGATCAGCGTGCGCTTGCCGCCCACCTTCATGCCGGCGACGCCTTCGTCCCAGCCCTTGATCACGTGGCCGGCGCCCAGCGGGAAGGCGAAGGGGTCGTTGCGGTCCAGGCTGGAGTCGAACTTGGCGCCCTGCTGGCCGTCGTTGTAGAGCCAGCCGGTGTAGTGCACGTGCACGTACTGGCCGGCGGAGGCTTCGGCGCCATCGCCGACGAGGGTGTCTTCGTACTGCAGGCCGGATGCGGTGGTGGGCATGGGAGAGTCCTTGGAGAAGGTGAACGGGCCGCGGCGAGAGGCCGGGGCAAACGCGCGAGTTTAGGGCCTGCCTGCGGCGCGGGCGGGTGGGGCGCTTCCTAGGCCGGGCGCGACGCCTCCGCCGGCGTGGCGGGCGTCTTCTTCACCAGGCCCACCTGCCAGCGGCCGGCGAAGGCCTGCAGGTCGGACAGCCGCTTGAGCAGGTCCTGCCCGCTGGCGGTGAGGCAGTAGCCCTCGCCCCCGTGGCACAGCAGGCCGGCCTCGCGCAGCTCCTTGATGCGGGTGTTGAGGGTGTTGGGCGTGATGCCGCCGACGCTGTCCTGCAGCAGGCGGAAGGTCTGCGGATGGCCGTCGCGCAGTGCCCACAGCACGCGCAGGGCGTAGCGGGCCTCGAGCAGCGCCAGCAGCTGCCGCACGGCGGCCTGGTCCTTGGAACTCATCGGCAAACCCTCCTCCTCGTGCGTGTGGGGTGGCGCGGCATGTCGTCCGGCAGCGGCGGCGCAGGCGGCGGCGCTGCCGCCTAGGGCTGCAGGCCGGCCATGGGCTCGCCCAGCCGCACCGCGCGGCCCGGCGACCAGTCGGGGTTGAAGGCGAGGGCGGGGCGGGGAAACAGCATGACCACTGTCGAGCCGAGCAGGAAGCGGCCCATCTCCTGGCCCTTGGCGAAGCGCAGCGCCGGATCGTCGTAGCGCCACTCGCGGATCTCGCCGCCGCGCGGCGGGTTGACCACGCCGTGCCAGACGGTGGCCATGCTGCCGACGATGGTGGCGCCCACCAGCACCAGCACGAAGGGGCCGCGCTCGCCCTCGAACACGCAGACCACGCGCTCGTTGCGGGCAAAAAGCCCCGGCACGCCGCGCGCCGTCACCGGATTGACCGAGAACAGCGCGCCCGGCACGTAGATCATGCGCGTCAGCCGCCCATCGCAGGGCATGTGGATGCGGTGGTAGTCGCGCGGGCTCAGGTACAGCGTGGCGAAGCTGCCGTCCTGGTATTGCGCCGCCAGCGCCGCATCGCCGCCCACCAGGGCGGTGGTGGTGTAACGGTGGCCCTTGGCCTGGAAGATCTGGTCACCCGCGATGGGGCCGAACTGGCTGATGGCGCCGTCCACCGGCGACACCAGCGCCGCATCGGCGATGGGCCGGGCGCCGGGCTTGAGGGCGCGGGTGAAGAAGTCGTTGAAGCTGGCGTAGCGGGCGATGTCGCTGTCGACCGCCTCGCTCATGTCCACGCCGTACTTGGCCACGAAGTTGCGGATGATCCAGGTCGTCAGCGCGCCGCGCTCCTTGCCGGCCACCCAGCCGGCGAAGGAGGTCAGCGCCTGCTTGGGATAGAGGTATTGGGGGAGGACGGCGAAACGGTCGGACAAGGGAACACCGGCGATCGTGGGCCGTCGATTCTATCGACGGGGTTCCGGCGCGCCGCCCCGGGATTTGTACGGTGCAGGCCGCGCGTTCATGCCTTCTCAGGTCACCGGCGCCGGATTGAACAGCACCAGCTGGTTGTGCAGCTTCCACTGCTCGGCCCAGGTCTTCCTGCGGCCCGAGGCCACGTCCAGCATCAGGCGGAACAGTTCCCAGCCCATGTCCTCGATGCTGGCCTCGCCGTCGGCGATGCGGCCGGCGTTGACGTCCATCAGGTCGTGCCAGCGGCGCGCCAGGTCCGTGCGGGTGGCGACCTTGATGACCGGCGCCTCGGCCAGGCCGTAAGGCGTGCCGCGCCCGGTGGTGAAGACGTGCAGGTTCATGCCCGCGGCCAGCTGCAGCGTGCCGCAGATGAAGTCCGAAGCCGGCGTGGCGGCATAGAGCAGGCCCTTCTGCCGCGCCTTCTCGCCCGGCGCCACAACGCCACTGATGGGCGCGCTGCCGCTCTTGACGATGGAACCCATCGCTTTCTCGACGATATTGGACAGGCCGCCTTTCTTGTTGCCCGGCGTGGTGTTGGCGCTGCGGTCCACCTGGCCGCGCTGCAGGTAGGCGTCGTACCAGGCCATCTGGTCGATCATGGCCTGCGCCACCTCGGGCGTGGCGGCGCGGGCGGTGAGCTGGTCGATGCCGTCGCGCACCTCGGTCACCTCGCTGAACATCACCGTGGCGCCGGCGCGCACCAGCAGGTCGGTGCAGAAGCCCACGGCCGGGTTGGCCGTGACGCCGCTGAAGGCATCGCTGCCGCCGCACTGCACGCCGACCACGAGCTCGCTGGCCGGCACCGTCTCGCGCCGGCGGGCATCGAGGCGCGCCAGGTGCACCTCGGCCTGGCGCAGGATGGACTCGACCATGGCCATGAAGCCGACGTGCGCCTCGTCCTGCAGGCAGACCACGTCCAGCTTCGCCGCCTCGCTGGTGCCGACGTCGGCCACGCTGCGTTCGTCCACCAGCGGGATGGCGCCCGGCGGCAGCAGGCGCTCGGGCTGCAGCTTCTCGCAGCCCAGGCTGACCACCATCACCTCGCCGCCGAAGTTGGGATTGAGGCTGATGTTGCGCAGCGTGCGGATGGGCACCACCGCATCGGGCGCGTCGATGGCCACGCCGCAGCCATACGAATGCTCGAGCGCCACCACGTCGTCCACGTTGGGATAGCGCGGCAGCAGCTCGGCCTTGATGCGCCGAACGGCGAAGTCGGTCACGCCGGCCACGCACTGCACCGTCTGCGTGATGGCCAGGATGTTGCGGGTGCCGACCGAGCCGTCGGCATTGCGGTAGCCCTCGAAGGTGTAGCCGTCGAGCGGTGGCAGGGGCTCGGGCCGCACGGTGGCGATGGGCAGGCCTTCGAGCGAGCGCGCTTCGGGCATCTGCAGCAGCCGCTCGTGGACCCAGCTGCCGCGCGGGAGCGGCTTGAGCGCATAGCCGATGGTCACGTCGTAGCGCCGCACGGCGCCGCCTTCGGGAATGTCCGCCAGCGCCACCTTGTGGGCCTGGGGCACCTTGTCGACCAGCGTGAGGCCGTCGGGGAACACGGTGCCGGCCGGCAGGC
>NZ_LDSL01000195.1 GCF_001476815.1 Pseudacidovorax intermedius
CACTGCGGACGGCCGTCCGCGAGGTGGTGCGATGGGCGCTTCGCGCCCTGATGAGAGGCCGCCGCTGACCCCTGCGGAATACGTGGCGGCGTACAAGCCTCGCGTGCCGGCGCTCATGCACACTGCGCCGGCCTATGACGAGCTCACCAAGCCGAAGCGCGTCCCGGTGCCGGCGGCGTGCGTCGAGTCCAAAAGCCAGGGCTGCAAGTGCTACACCCAGGACGCCACGCCCTACCCTGCATCGACGGGGTTCTGCCAACAGGTCGTCAAGTCCGGCATCTTCCTGGCCTTCGCGCCGGAAGGGGTCGCGCAGGCCACTGCTCGGCCGCAGGCGCCTCCGATCGGATCGGCTGGGGCCAGTTGGCCAGGCGCTGCCGCAACGGCTCCTGCGGCCTCTGGTGGCCCGGCTGTGTTTGAAGCCCCGGCGCCGCGCCAGGTAGTCGCCTCCACGCAGGCCAAGCCAAAGGCCCCGGGCGCCCAGTGATTCCCCTTGTTCCTGCTGAGCAATCGACGGCGTGCAGCCGGCGCGGCCGGTGCGCCGCCGCAGTCGCCTTAGGCGACGTGGTGGCCCGCTGCATCGCCTCGCAGTGCGAAGACCTTCCTGTGTGCCTCACCACCGGTGAGCGCTGCGCCGTGCTGTGTGCCGGCTGTGCCTCGGATTCGTCCAGCACGCCAGGCCGCAGCCAGGCCGGAGGCGGCGCGGCCGGCGGGCGAGCGGAGCGAGCCTAGATTTATCCAATAAACACTTCAGAACATGCTGTTCTGAGGCACCAAAGAAAAGACCCCGAAAGCCTGGCAGGGCAATCGGGGTCGAAGGTTGCAAGGGCCATAGGAGGGCCGATGCATGCGTGATTATCCCGCTTTCACCACTCCCGTTGAATGCAAGCTGCCGGGCGGCGTCATCGTCTGTGTTGACGGTACCTGCTGGTTTCGCGAGCGAGGCACTCGCTACAGGGCCAGCATTAGGCGCTTGAGCGCATCGCAGGTTGAGGTCAGTGCACACAGGCCCTCAGTCTGGTACGAAGGCACCACGGCTGATCTGACCAACGATCAACGCTCCTACCTGCGAGCCCTTCGCATGGGTCTGCTGCCAGAGCCCACCGAAGAACAGCGTGAGGAGGCCGAGGCGAAGCGCAAGGCTCTGTCCCTCACGGTCGCTGCGAACCGTGCTAAGGCCAACGTCAGGAGGCTCTGCAAGACCATCAACGCGGATGCGTTGCTGACGCTGACGTATCACAAGGCTCAGGAAGACCTGGCGTTGTGCAAGAAGCATTTGAAGGAGTTCGTGAGGCGTCTGCGCAGGGTCTGTCCTGGCTTCGCAGCGGTGGCCGGCTTCGAGCGTCAGAAGCGTGGCACCTGGCACGTCCACCTTGCATGCCCGGCCAGGCTGATGGCGATGGGTCGAGGGGTGAAGAGCTTCAACGTTATCAGGGCCATCTGGCGCAGTGTGACGGGCGAGCTCGGCGGCAACATCGATGTCAGCCGGCGCTTCCGCGCTCATCGCAGCAGCTGCGCCCGTATCGCGGCCTACATCAGCAAATACATCACGAAGGCTTTCGCTGACGGCGATAAGTGGTCGAACCGATGGACCCGATTTGGCGAAATGCACGTGCCCGACGCCGTCAAGCTGGAGACCGAATCGTTGCGCGATTTGATCGTCAATGCATACCGGGCGGTAGGATCAACCGGCGAGGTAGCAGGGGCCGTCATCGGGGGAGACGGTGAGTGGTTTTTCTTTGCTGGAGAGGGGCAGCTTGTCGATGTTGATTGGCTATGCGAGGGTGAGCACGGATGATCAAGACACTGGGTTGCAGTTGGATGCTTTGAAGGCAGCGGGGGTGCGGCGCATTTATCACGAGAAGGGCTCTGGAGTTGGGCCACGGCCTCAGTTGCATTTGGCTATGGCGGCGCTCAAGCCGGGTGATGTTCTTGTTGTGTGGAAGGTGGATCGCTTCGCACGGAGTCTGCGTCACATCTACACAGTGTTGGATACGGTAAAGGCTCGTGGTGCGTCTTTTCGCTCTCTCACTGAGCCCATAGACACATCCAGTCCGCTTGGGGAGTTCGTTCTGAACATGCTGGCGAGCCTGGCCCAGTTTGAGCGCGCACTGATACGGGAGCGAACGTTTGCGGGCCAGGTGGCCGCGATGCGTAGGGGGGTGGTGTTCGGCCGCAGTCGGGCCCTGTCGCCTGATCAGGAACAGTTGGCCGCTTTGATGTGTTGGGCTGGCTGCACGCGCTCGGATGTGGCGCGCTTTTTTGGGGTCAGTCGCATGACGATCTTTCGCATTGATCGTGAGTGGCGAGGGTTATCGGACGGCCGGCCGCGCCCGGTGTGGCAGGCGGCGAAATGTGAACGAAAGTGAACACCTTCGTGCGACCGAGCGACATCAAGAGCGTGCGTCACAAGCACATCGACGTCGTGCGCGGCAAGCACATGTACCTGCGCATGCGGCTGCCCGAAACCAAGCGTCACAGCCAGCCGATGGTGAGCCTGCGGCCCGCCGTGCATGTCTACGAGGCCTTGTGCGAATACCGTCAGCGGCGCGGCGAGGCAGCGCCCGACGACTATCTGTTCTTTCCTGAATTGAAGAACCGGGAACACGCCCTCGCCGTCCTCAATTTCTTCTTTAAATGGGTGTTGCAGGAGGCGGGACTTGAGACCGGCCCGCTCGGCCAGACCCGCACGCTTTATTGCCTGCGCCACACGGCGATCACGCTTCGGCTCTTGTACGGCCAGGGAATCGACATGCTCACGTTGGCCCGCAACGCGCGGACCAGCGTCAACATGATCGAGCGCTTTTATGCGTCGATCCTGAGTGGAGAAATGAACGTGGGGCTGCTGCAGAGCCGCCGAGGCCGCAGCGATTGAACGTCCGGCTACGGCAGACGCAAAAAGCCGCCCGGCACGGGCCGGGCGGCTGATCTTCAAAATCATCAACTGGCGCAAGCCAGCCACCGATCAGAAGGAGTGGCGAATGCCGAAGTCGTAGCCCACCGAACTCTTCGGCACGTACGTGCCTGCGCCGTAGGTGGTGGTATAGGACGTGACTGTGGGGGCGGTAATGTCCGACGAGCCCGTACTGAAGTTTGCGCCGTTCTTGTTCTTGATATATGCCACGGTGGCGTACAGCGCAGTACGCTTGCTCAGGTTGTGCACATAACCCAGAGCCAGTTGGTCCGCTTTAGGTGCGCTGTATGTGAAGAAGGGATTGTTAAGGGTGGCCAGGGGGTTCTGGGCAACCTTGATTTTCACGTTGCCGTAGCTGGCCTTGATTTGCCCAGCGCCCACGGGAACCACCACTCCAAGAAGATATCCGTCGAGCTTGGTTGCGGGATTGAATGTTGGGCCGTTGCCGGAATAGTCAACCTGTTGCTTGGTGTTTTGATACTGGGCAAACAACTTTGCAACGCCAAAGTCGTAGGTGCCCCCGAGGTTCAGACTCTTAACCAGTGCATTTCCGCCTAGCGAGTACGAGGACAGCGTGTTTTGCTCGCCGTACGACAGGGCAATATCAACCGGGCCATCAGCGTAGCCAAAACGGCCACCCCAATAGCGACCGCCTCGGCTGTTGTCATTGCCGGCTGCCTGCAGCGGATCGCTGTACTTGAGTTGCTCGTGGAAAGCGTACTGCGCCTGTCCATAGAAGCCCCCCAGGTTGGACGGCAGGAAGTAGCCGATCGAATTACTCGCACGAACATTGTCGGACTCGAAAGCCGATGCGGCTCGCTGTGCCAGTGCGGAGCCAGCACCGTTCGTGCCGAACGGATCGAATACGGTCAGGTTCCAGAACGTAGGCTTGTAATCGCGGCCCAGACGCACTTCACCAAAAGGTCCGGATAGGCTGACGGTTGACCGGCGATTGAAGCTGAGGCCGCCACCGGTGGCTGCACCAAAACCTTGATCGTTCTTGAGGCCGCTCTCCAGCCAGAAGCTGGCGGACAAGCCACCACCCAGATCTTCCACGCCGCGGAAGCCCAAGCGGCTGGAACTGTTGGCCGAGTTGTTCAGGCCCATCTTGCTGATCGTTGCAGACTGCGGCAGGTATGCATACGCGAACGGGTTGGCCGACAGGACCGCCGCGTTGGTCGCCAATTCGCTCTTGTTCGAGACGCTGCTCACAGACGCGTCCATCACGCCGAACAGGGTCACCGACGACTGAGCCGAGGCAACGCCGGCGACAGCCAGGGCAGCCAGAGCAGCTAGGGTCGCCGCTGCATGGCTAGGGTTGCGGAGTTGCTCGGCGCAAGAACCAGTGCCAAAGCCAGGCGGCGCACCATCGTGGCTGGCGGGCCGCCGCTGTGCTACCCGCTGGAAGAAGGCGAGACCGGTTCCGGAAAGAAAAAAGCCCCGAGTCTTGCGACTCGGGGCCAAATCCACCAATTGGGAGGGTGGAGGAGACAACTGGGGCATGTCGTGTGACATGCGATGGAATAAAGTATAGCGGGCGCATGCTGCATTGCAACAAGCAAGTGATGCTTTTGCGCAACAAGGCTCTCGAAACAAGCGTTTCCGTGAACGAATTCACGGTTCATACAGGTAGTCAGCTTCTCTATGGAATGCACAGTCAGTTGGACCGGCGCGGCCGGCACCCGCTCCGCCATGGGCTTCGTGGCCGAAACCGGCAGCGGCCACGTTCTCGTCATGGACGGCGCGCCCGATCCTGCCCGGCCCGACAACGGTGGTCAAAACCTGGCGCCGCGCCCCATGGAAACCGTGCTGGCGGGCACCGGCGGATGCACCGCCTACGACGTGGTGATGATCCTGCGCCGTGGCCGCCACCAAGTGGAAGGCTGCAGTGTGCGGTTGACGAGCGAGCGGGCCGACAAGGATCCCAAGGTTTTCACCAAGATCCACATGCACTTCACCGTGACCGGCCGCGGCATTCCAGCAGCCGCCGTCGAGCGGGCCATCGCCCTGAGCCATGACACCTACTGCTCGGCAAGCATCATGCTGGGGAAGACGGCGGCGATCACGACCAGCTTCGACCTGATCGACCGGGACGCCAGCACCGCAGCAGGCTGAATCGCCCCTGCTGCCTCGGCGAGACGCCCGAAAGCCAGCGCGCGGCATCACCTCCGGCCATGCTTTGCGTGGCCGGGCCCGTATGGGATCAGATTCGATGCGCGACGGTGGTCATCACGCGCGCCGCAGCGCGCATCAACGAGGGAATCGGCGCTGGCAGATCCCGGCCGCCCGCTTGGCGAGCCCAATCGGC
The DNA here is from genome assembly GCF_001476815.1 of Pseudacidovorax intermedius. GTDB lineage: Bacteria > Pseudomonadota > Gammaproteobacteria > Burkholderiales > Burkholderiaceae_C > Xenophilus > Xenophilus intermedius_A. The sequence goes on from NZ_LDSL01000195.1 coordinate 5,220, forward strand.
GTGTGCCGCCTCGTCCGCCTTCATGCGCGCCACCACCGCGCGTGACGCCGCGTCGCCGGCAGGGAGCCGGCTCATGTGGCCATCCAGGTGAGCCTCGACCTGACGCTCGGTCTCCCTGACGAAGCCGAGGCTCCACGCATCCCCGAGCCGCCCGGCAACCAGCCCCAGGCCGAACGCACCGGCATACCAGAGGGGGTTGAGCAGCGACGGACGCGCGCCCAGCCGATCGAGCCGGTCGCGCGTCCAACGCAGGTGGTCGGTTTCTTCCTGGGCCGCCTGCAGCAGTTGGCCCCGCAACACCGGATCGGCCGTGGTGACCGCCTGAGCGGCATAGAGCGCTTGCGCGCACACCTCGCCCACATGGTTGACACGCATCAGCGCGCCCGCTTCCTGGCGTTCGGCCGGCGACAGCATGTCCTCCATGGCCGGCATCCCGGTGGCAGGAGACGGCGTCGCGGCCTGAGGGTTGCCCCAGATCGTTCGCAGGGCCCGGTCCGCAGCGCTCAGCAATGCATCGATGGATTGGCTCATGCTCCCATTGGACCGCATACCCTGGACGAACAGATCGCCCTGGATCAACGTGCCAAGCCTCGCAGGGCTTTTCATAAGACGAAATCAACCGCCGCCCTAGCTGTTGTTCCCGTGCCGTGGCGTCGACCTTGTTGTGCCGCTGCAACGAAACGCCGACCCCCTTCGAGATTTGGCCCAATTTGCTTTGCCGTGGGGCCGGGCCTCTGGTGCAATAGCGACAACTTCCCAAAAGGAGGTTGGCCCGGGGCCCGGCGGGAGCACAGCACAGCATGTGCCAGCGCGGTGAACCCTTCGCACCGGCGCCCTATGTTTAACCTTGGAGAAACTTGCAATGAAAAAATCTCTAGTTGCTCTGGCTGCCCTGGCTGTCGCCGGCGTTGCCTCGGCTCAGTCGTCGGTGACCCTGTTCGG
>NZ_LDSL01000196.1 GCF_001476815.1 Pseudacidovorax intermedius
GCGTGCGCACCGCGCCGCCGCCGGTGGTGGCCGCGGCCACCGTCAGCCCGCGCGGCAGCAGCAGCCAGAGCTGGCCGCGCTCCTTCATGCGGCGCGCCTGGTTGGCGGCCTGGCGGCCGTTGCCGAAGAAATAGTCCGCCCGCACCGCGCCGCGGATCGCGCCGCCGGTGTCCTGCGCGATGGTCAGCCGCTGCATGGGCGTGCCGCTGCCCGGCTCGCGCGTGGACACGAAGACCGGAAAGCCCAGCGGCGCGCTGCGTGGATCGACCGCGATGGAGCGGCCCGGCTGCAGCGGCACGCCCAGCGCGCCCACGGGGCCGTCGGCGCTGGTCGGCACTTCCTTGAAGAAGACGTAGCTCGGGTCCTGGATGCCGGTGCCCGCGGCCGCCGTGGGCGTGCGCTGCCCGGGCACGGCCACCGGGCCGCTGCGCGCCGGCAGGGCGAGCGCGAAGCCGCGCGTGCGCACGGTGCTGGTGTCGGTCTCGTCGGCGTCGTCGTCGTCCACCTCCAGCTCGATGGCGGAGCCGCGCGTGCGCACCGCCGTCCTGGCCTTGCCGTTGGCGGCCTGGGCCAGCGTCGGGCGGAAGGGCTGGCCGTTCTGCTCGGCATAGCCCACGCGCACCGTCTGGCCGTCGGGCAGGCGGATGCGGCCGGAGCCCTGCACCTGCATCTCGTACAGCTCGGTGGCGCTGCGCACGAAGGCCAGCACCCTGGCATTGGGCACGCCCAGTCGCTCGATCTCGGCGCGCGTGTAGTAGGGCACCAGCTGGCGACCCTCCACGCGCAGGCGGGCCTTGCGGTCCACCGTGTCGCGCAGGATCTGCGACAGGTCCAGCGCATACAGGCCCGGCGCGCCCATGTCGCGCGTGGACAGGCCGGCCTGCACCACCACGTTGCGGCCGTTCAGCCGCGCGGCCACGGTGCCGTTGCCGGCCGGCAGGCGGCGCGTGTCGAGGAAGAGCATGTCCTCCGGCTGCGCATAGACGGGGTAGATGAAGGGCGGCGAGTACGTGCGGTTGCCCTCGATCTCGGGCTCGAAGTAGCCCGTGACCACGCCGTCGGGGCGGCGGTCGTCGTCGCGGATCTGGTAGGCCGCGAATTCGCTTTCGTAGAAGCTGCGGATGGCCGGGTTGCTGGCACCGTCCACCTGGCGGGCGCGGGCGCACACCTGCTGCCACTGCGGGCCGCGGCGCACCAGCACCTTGCAGCTGTCGAGGAAGGCCGACCAGCTCTCGACGAAGTCGTCGCGCTGCCAGCCCGGCACCACGTCGAAGGGCGTGGCGGTGTAGGTGGCCAGCTGGGTCGAGAAGGTGCGGGCCTGGCCGGCCACGCTGCCGCCCGGGCGCGGTGCCGCGGCGGCCAGGGTCGGTGCCGGTGCGGCCACCGGCGGGCCCAGCACGACGGGCGCCTGCGGCGCGGCGGCCACCGGCGCGGGTGGCGGCGCGGGCGGCGGCGTGGCGCAGCCGGCCAGCAGCGCGACCAGCGTCACCGCGCCGGTGGCGGCGAGGGACGCGGCGCGGGCGCCGGCCGTGGACGCGGCGCGCACGCCGCGGGACGCGGGCGCCTCGGGGGAGCGGGGATTCGGGACCAGCACCTGCATGGATCACTCCTTCGGTTCACGCGCGGGAAAGACCATGAAGACGATCACTTCTCGACGATCTTGAAACTCCCCACGCCGTAGGCGTCGGCACAGCCGGCGCTTTGCGGACAGACGGGCCGGCCCAGCAGCACGGTGGCGGCGGGGCCGGGGTTGGCGGCTTCCAGCGAGGCCAGGCCGGCGGCCGGGAACTGCGGGAAGACGCCTTCGTTCTTCATGCCGGCATCGCTGAAGTCGCGCTCGCGCTCGCTCACGACGACGGCGAAATGGTTGGTGCCGGGCGGTCCGCCCGCCTCCATGGGCCAGGAGGCGCGCGGCAGGGCCAGCGTGCTGCCGGCCGTGATGCGGTTGTGGCGGTCCAGCAGGTTGGGAAAGAGCTGGAACAGCTCGCCCCCGCTGGCCAGCAGGAAGACGTAGACATAGCCGTCGCGGTTGCTGCGCACGTCGAAGGCCAGCTTGTCCTTGCCGATGGCGACCTCGGGCTTGCGCGGCGTGGCCGTGACGTCGAAGCCGGGCGCCGCGCCGGCGGACAGGGCCTGCAGCGAGTCGAGCGGCGTCTTCGGTGCCGCGCGCGGCGGCGGCGCGGGCGGGGCCGCCACGGGCGCCACGAGCGCCACGGCCGGCGCATCGGCCACCGGCGCCTGGGCCACCGCGGGCGGCGGCGCGCTGCGGTCGCCGCGGCTGGTCCACCAAAGCGCGGCGCCAGCGGCGATGGCCAGCACGGCCACGCTGCCGATCACCGGCCCACGCAGCGAGCGGCCCGGGGTGCCCGGTGCGGCAGCAGGAGAGGCCCGCGGCGGCTGGGTGCGGCCGGCCGCCGGCAGGCGCGCGGCGGCCGGCGCGGCACTGGCGTCGGCGGCGCCGCGCGCGGCGGGGGCGGCGGCGACGGCCTCGTCCAGCCCCAGCTGCTGGCGGAACTCGGCCATGGACTGCGGCCGGCCCTCGGGCCGCACCGCCAGGCCCGCGTCCACCGCGGCCAGCAGCCCGCGGCTGTAGCGCTGCAGCAGCTGCGCGTTGCCGGCCAGGGGCACGTAGCTGTCGCTCAGGATGCGCGCCACCGAGGGCGGCGGCGAGCGGCCGCAGATGGCCACGTGCATCACGGCCGCCAGGGCGTAGACGTCGGTCCACGGGCCCTGCTTCATGTCGGGCATCTCGGCGTACTGCTCCACGGGGGCGTAGCCGGGCTTGAGGATGACGGTGATGGCCTGCGTCTTGTCGCTGATCACGCGGCGTGCGGCGCCGAAGTCCAGCACCACCGGCCGGCCCGAGCCTTCGAGCAGCAGGATGTTGTCGGGCGCGATGTCGCGGTGGAAGCAGTTGGCCGCATGCATCACGGCCAGGGCCTGGCTCACGCCGTCCATCACGCGCAGCAGCCAGCCCTCGTCCACGCCGGCCGGGATGTCGGCCAGCGCCTGCCGCAGCGTGTCGCCGCGGTAGAAGGGCATCACCATGTAGGTGGTGCCGCGCTCCTGCCAGAAGCGGTAGACCTTCAGCAGCGAGGGATGGTCGAACTGCGCCAGCAGCCGGGCCTCGTTGATGAAGGAGCGCATGCCCAGGTCGAAGGTCTCGCGGTGGCGCGCCGACAGCGGCGCGATGGTGCCGTCGCCGGTGCGCGTGGCCAGCGAGGTGGGCAGGTATTCCTTGATGGCGACCACCCGCTCCAGGGTGTGGTCCCAGGCCTCGTAGACCACGCCGAAGCCGCCCTGGCCGATGGCGCGGGTGATCTCGAATTCGGCCAGCAGGCTGCCCGGCGGCAGGGTGCCGGCGTCGCCGCCGCTGCTGCTCCCGCCGCCTGTGGTCGCGGCACCGGCACCGGTGCGCGTCTGGCTCGCCGGAAAGGCGCTGCCGGTGACCACGCGCGTCGCATCGCCACCCAGGTCGCCACCGCCGGTCACGACCCGGGTGGCGTCGCCGCCATTCGCGCCGGCCTGGGCACCGGTCACCACGCGCGTGGCCTCGTCGGGGCCGGGCGCGCCGCCGCCGAAGACGCGGGTCGGTTCGTCGGGACGCGCCTCGCTCATCGCGCGACCTCCGGCAGGCTGCCTTCGGTGCGGTCGTCGAAACCGAAGAGCAGGTCGAAGCGTGCGCCGCGCGGCAGTCCGGCGGCGGTGAGCACCGGGGCGCCGGTCGTCTCCGGCTGCGTGAGCCACAGCGACTGGCCGTGCGCAGGCCAGGCCGGCGCCTCGCCCGCCTCCGTCGCCGAGCCGGTGCTGCCGTGCATCGCGGTCAGCAGCGCATCGAAGGCAGCGGCATCCAGGTCCTGCTCCAGCGCCTGCAATGCCGCCTGCGCGGCGCATTGCCACCAGGCCAGCAGCGCGGGCCATTCGGCGGCGGCGGGCATCGTGCCCTGCAGCGGCGCGGCCACGGTGAAGGGAAAGTAGCGGCCCACGCCGTCGACCGAGGGCATCATCACGCCGGCCCAGGCCTGGCCGTCGGCCACGCCGGGCGCGAGCATGAAGAACCACAGCGGCCCTTCCAGGTAGCGCGCGTGCCATTCGCCCTCATGGCGCAGGCGCAGCTGCATCAGGCCTTCCTGCATCCAGCCGTCCCAGGCCGCGCGGAACGCCGCCGGCAGCCTTCGGTGCGCGAAGTCGCCGATGCCCGGCAGCTTGCCGAACCAGCCGGGCAGCGCCTGCGGCTCGGCCAGGAAGTGCGCCGCCATCACAGGCCCTCCGGACAGGAGAACTCGCGCAGTTCCTTGAGCCGGATCGGATGCTGCACGCTGTTGGTCGTGACTTCGAAGCGGGCGCGCCGCGCATCGAGCTGGAAAGTGATGAAGAACTTCTCCGGCCCGTCGCCCGAGGCCAACTGGCCGCGGTCGAGCATCTTGAACAGCGCCCACGGCCCTTCGGTGACCTGGCCCGAGGTGCCGCCCGAGGTGGGCGGCGCGATGGTCAGGCGCACCTGGTTGGTGTTGCGCGGGCCGGGCCACTGCACGGTCATCGGCACGATGGGGCCGTGCGCGTACTTGACCACCTGGCCGTCGACGTCGAGCGCGAAGCTGGTGATGCCGGCGTCCATCTCCACCGGTTTGAAGTCCAGCCGCATGCCGGGCGTGCGGCCGCCGCCGCGGAAGAACACCTGCCTGATCAGGTCCGCCCGCTCGAACTGCTGCAGTGCCGCGGGCGAGATGGCGCCCTGCTCGGCGACGGGCTTGTAGCGCCACGGCCGGCGGCTGGTGTCCACCAGCTGCGCCAGCTTCTTCTGGAAGAAGTCGTCCATCAGCCCGCCGGGCCCGAACATCTGGCCGAAGTCCTCGGGCAGCACGTCGCGGCTGCTGCTTTCCACGAAGGGATAGCGGCCGGCGATGGCGCGCTGGCAGAACTCCGTGACCGGGCGCAGGTCCTGGCTGAGGTTGCCGCGCTCGGCCACGCGGGCCTGGGCGGCGCCGGTGCTGCTGAGGTTCTCGACCATCGAGCGCACCGGGTCGGGCAGCCGGCCGGCGTCGGACCTGAGCTTGCCGGCCACGTCGCCGGGCGGCGGCGCGCTGCGGCTCTTGACGGCGGTGTCCACCGCCGTGAGGTAGACATAGACCTCGTTGAAGAGCTTGAGTGCGTCGTCGATGGGCGCCGGCTGGCCTGGCGCCGCGGGCGTGACCAGCCGGCGCAGGCTCTCGAAGCGGTCGTCCACGATGGACTCGATGCTCTTGCCCACCGGCACCGCACGCTGGGCGTCGGCGCCGCCGCCGAACAGCTCCTCCAGGCCCTTGCGCGTGTTGCGCACGGTTTCGGCGGCCTTGCCGACGGCGGACTTGTCGTCCTTCGCGGGCGTGAGCGTGGTCTGCCTGACCACCGCCCGCAGGAAGTTGGCCAGCGGCGAATCGGCGCCCGAGACGATGCGGGCGATGTCGATGTTCTTCTCCAGCCCGCCGGCACGGATCAGGCGCACGTCCGCCAGCAGGGCCTGCCACAGGCGCGCGTATTCCTCCAGGTAGAGGCGCCGCACGCGGTCGGTGAGCTGGCCCAGGGCCGCGGCGTCGCGGGCGCGGTCGGCGGCGCTCTTCTCCTGGCCCAGCACCCACGGGTCTTCCGCCGCGAGCTGGCCGGTGACCAGCACCACCGCGTTCTGGAAGCGCTGGTGGTAGCCGTCGTAGGTGAACAGGCCCGGCACGCCTTCGGTCAGCGGCTTGCCGCTCGGCCGCTCGAACACCAGCGGCGCCGAAGGGCCGGCGGCCTGGGCCACGGTGAAGTCGGGCATGTCCTTGCCCAGGCGCTGGCGCTTGAGGCGGCTGAAGATGCGCTGCTCGGGCGGGTAGCTGGCCAGCAGGCCGCGCGTGCTGCGCACCAGGTTCTCGTCCATGGGCAGCGGCGAGCGCGGCGGCCCTTGCGCGATCAGCAGGTCGAGCTGGTCCTCCAGCATGCGGCGGCGCTCGGGCGGCACGCCGCGGTCCAGCGTGCGCTCCCAGTCCAGCGTGATCCAGGCCTTGAGCGCCTCGGGGTCGAAGTGCTGGGGCTGGTGGACCATGAGGTAGCTCTTGAGCGCCTCGTACAGGTACTCCAGGTTGTCGCGCGGGGCGCTGCGCAGCTGGTCCTCGATGCGGCGCGCGAGCTGCGGCAGGAAGGCCTCGTTCAACGCGCGCTGGTGCGCGGCCTGGGCGGCGGCGTCCATCTTGTCGCCCTGGTAGAGGCCCAGCGTCATCAGGAAGGGCGTGTCGCCCTCGCGGTTGACCGGCGTGCGCCACACGTCGCGCAGGTTGCCCAGCACCGGCGCCATGTCGATGGGGCTGCTGGCCTGGGTGGGCAGCGTGGCCAGCGACTGGCGGGTGGGCTCCAGCTTGGCCTCCACCGACTTCAGGTACTCGGCATTGCGCCAGGCCGACCAGCCCCAGCCTGCCAGCAGCGCCATCGTGACCAGGCCCATGGCCGAGACGCCGGCCAGGCGCAGCAGGTGGCGCTTGCGCTCCAGCTTGACGTCGGCGCCGGCCAGGCGCTGCTCGGGGAACACCACGTCCTTGAGCAGCGTGGTGAGGAAGTAGCTGCGGCCGCTGGACTTCTGTGGCGCCAGGATGGCGCGCTCGATGCCGAAGCTGCGTGCCAGGCTGCCCATCACGCGGTCGATGGGGCTGCCTTCCTGCGTGCCGCTGGTGAAGTACACGCCGCGCACCCAGGGCGGCTGGGCGAAGCGCGAGCCGGTGAAGACCTGGTCCAGCAGGTCGGCCAGCAGCGGGCCCACGGTCGCGAACTGCGCCGGAAAGCCGAAGATGGCCGCGCGGCGCGTGCCGTCGGTCTCCTGCTGCATGCGCTCGACCAGGCCGTTGTTGACGCGCTCGTGCAGCAGCGCATATTCGCGCTGGAAGGGCTGCAGCAGGCCGTGCTCGGCCAGATGCGAGCCTTCATCCGGCGGCAGGGTGAAGCCGAAGACCTGCGCCCGCTGCTCCTTGCCCAGGTCGGCGAAGTACTCGGTGAAGCCGTAGAGCAGGTCGCTCTTGGTCACCAGCACGTAGACCGGCAGGCGGGTGGTCAGGCGCTCGTCCAGCTCCAAGAGGCGCGCGCGCATGGACGCGGCGAGTGCGCTGCGCGCCTCCAGGCCCTGGCCCAGCAGGTCGGCCACGCTGACGGTGAGGAAGACGCCGTTGAGCGGCCGGCGCGGGCGGGCCTTCTTCAGCAGGTTGAGGAAGCCGTCCCAGGCGCTCTTGTCCTCGGCGGCATGGCTGTCCTGCGTGGTGTAGCGGCCGGCGGTGTCGATCAGCACCGCCTCGTCGGCGAACCACCAGTCGCAGTTGCGGGTCCCGCCCACGCCGCGGATGGCGCCGGCGCCGAACTTCTCGGCCAGCGGGAACGACAGGCCCGAGTTGACCAGCGCCGTCGTCTTGCCCGAGCCCGGCGCGCCGATGAAGACGTACCAGGGCAGGTCGTAGAGGTAGCTGCCGCCCGACAGCGACAGCCAGTCGCGCCAGCCGGGCTTCCTGCCGGCGGCGGTGAGGCGCATCTTCCTGAGCGTGGCGATGGCCTCGCCGAAGCGGTCGGCCAGCACCTGCTGCTCGCCGTTGCCGGGCGCCTCGGCTCTGGCGGCGGCGGGCGCCTTCATCAGGCCGTCGGTCAGCGCGCGGCTGGCGCGCCGCACGCGCCAGCGGCGGATGGCCAGGCGCAGCAGCACCAGCAGCACGATCACGCCGATGAGGATGGCGCGCGCGAGTTCGCTCTCCAGCGGCACCAGCGCGCCGACCTTGATCAGCGGGCCGATCCACCAGATCAGCAGGCCCAGGATGGCCAGGGCCACCACGGTGAGCAGCACCGGGTGGAAGAGGAACTTGAAGACGGCCTTCATTTCGCCGCTCCTTCAGGGGGTGCCAGAAGCACGATGTCCACGCGCCGGTTGCGCGCCCGGTTGGCGGGCGTGTCGTTGGCGGCGACGGGCTCGGCGTCGGCCTTGCCTTCGGCCTTCATGCGGGCCGGGTCGACCTGCGCCGCGAGCGCCTGGCGCACGGCCTCGGCCCGCGCGGTGGACAGGTGCCAGTTGGAGGGATAGCGCAGCGAGCGGATCGGCTGGCTGTCGGAATGGCCGGTGATCAGCACCTCGCCCTTGACCTCGGCCAGGGCCTGGCCGATGCGCACCAGCACCGGCATGGCCTGGGCCATGGGCTCGGCGCTGCCCGAGCCGAAGAAGGCGTCGCCACGCAGCCGCACGGTGCTGCGGTCGGCCTCGTCGGTGACGGTCACCAGGCCCTGCCTGACCTCGGCCTCCAGGAAGCGCGCGAGCCGCGGCGACTTGGCCGGCACTGGCGCAGGCGGCGGCACCAGCTGCGTGTTGGGCAGGCGCAGGCCCGCGACGCGCGACCAGGTGCCGTCGGACAGGTTGCCCAGCCATAGCCGCAGCCCGAACCACACCAGCGCCAGCAGCAGCAGGAAGCCCGCGCCGACGACCCACAGCGGCACCGACTCGCGCAGCCGCGCGCTGCCGCCGCCGGCGCCCTGCCAGTGCGGCGACAGGGCCGGCTCCAGCGGCGGACGGTCCTTGCGGATGAGGTCGGCCAGGCGCTGGCGCACCGAGTCGAGCTGGGCCCGGCCGTTGTCGACCACGCGGTAGCGGCCCTCGAAGCCCAGGGCCAGCACGCAGTAGATGAGTTCGAGCAGCGGGCGGTGCGTGGGCACGTCCTGCGCCAGGCGGGCCAGCAGCTGGAACACCTTCTCGCCGCCCCAGGTCTCGTTGTGGAACTGCACCAGCAGGCTCTGCGTGTTCCAGCCGCCCGAGACGCCCCAGGGCGTGTTGGCCACGGCCTCGTCCAGGGCGGTGCACAGCACGTAGCGGGCGGCCAGCACGGTCTCGTTGCCGGCGCCGGCACGGCGTGCATCGGCATCGAACTGCTGCACGGCCTGCGCGGCCGAGGCGCGCAGCGCGCCCACGTCCGGCGGCTGCACCAGGTGGCGCAGCTTGCCCATCAGCACCAGCAGCCGGCCCGCGGCCGACACCAGCGGATTGAGCAGGCCGAGGTCGCCCAGCTCGGTGGGCAGCGGCTCCGCGCCTGGCGAGGAAGGCGGCGGCATCGTCGGCGGCGGCGCATTGCCGCCCGCACCCGGCGTGCGCGGCCTGGGCTTGATGACGGTGCGCTCGGACTCGAAGGCCGCGAAGGGATCAGGCGTGCTCACGAGGGCCTCCGGACGTCGTTCTCCCTCTCCCCTCGCGGGAGAGGGCTGGGGAGAGGGGGCTGCAGCGCTGGCATGGCAGGTGGCCGTGGGGCCGCGCGCACCCCCTCTCCCCCACCCCTCTCCCGCGAGGGGAGAGGGGCTTGTGCGGGCTTGTGCAGCGGGCGGAGTTCATCGGACCGCCCAGAAGGCCAGGTCGAGGCCGGGGAAGTCGCCCGCGATGTGCATCGCCATGCCGCCCGAGGCCTCCAGCTGGCGCCACAGGTCGCTGCCCTGGGTCTCCAGCTCGAAGTAGTTGGCACCGGCATGGAAGGGAATCTGCCGCGGCGCCACGGGCAGGGGCGTGAGCGCCACGCCCGGCAGCTGCAGGTTGACCAGGTCGCGGATGCGCTCGACCGGGCCGATCTTGACCTGCGTGGGAAAGCGCGCCCGCAGCGCATCGCCCGGCAGCTGCGACTGCACGGCCAGCACGAAGGTGGCGTTGCGCTGCAGTTCCACGTCGGGGATCAGCGCCACGCGCACGCCGTGCTTGCGGTCGTGCAGCTCGATGCGGATGGCCGACTGCTCCAGCACCATCGACAGGCTGCGGCGCAGGTCGTCCATCAGCGGACGGAAGCTGGCCTCCAGGTCGTCGTGCACGTAAGGCGGCAGGCGCAGCGCGCGGCGGCTGTCGCGGAAGGTGCCCAGGTCGCCGGCCAGCGCCAGCGCCTGTTCGTAGAAGCGCAGCGGATGCAGCAGCGGCCCGCGGGCGAAGTGGGCGAACACCGGCTCGTGGCGGTTGACGGTCTGCAGCAGCATGAAGTCGGCGATCTCGGCCACGCCGCCGGTGCCGCCCTGGGTCATGCGGCCGGCCAGGGCGTCGGCGCGCTGGCGCAGCAGGCCCAGCAGCTCGTCCACCCAGCCGCGGATGACGGCATGGGCCGCCACGTCCAGCAGCGGCGGCACCCAGCCGCGGTGCAGCGCGAGCTGGTTGTCGGTGCGGCGCTCCACCACGCGCGCGACCGACAGCGTGGTCCAGGCGTCGGTGGCTTCGCCCGCGCGCATCAGGCGGGTGTGCAGCGCGCCCAGCTGCAGCAGCGCGGTGCGCTCGCCGGCGGTGTTGGCGTCGGGCACCTCGGACTCCAGCACGCGGTGGCGCACCAGCGCGTCCTCGTCGCCGCTTTCGGCGTTGGACTCGCGCGCGCCCGCGCGGCGCACGGGCAGGGCCAGCAGGATGGCTTCGTCGCGCAGGCTGGCCGGCACGTCGATGGGCTCGGGCAGCGGGTCGATGCCCGGCATGTCGAAGGGCGTGCCGTCGGCGAAGACGCCCACGGCGCGGGTGAGCGCCAGCTTGCCGAGCGACAGCGCCGCGGCGTCGATGTCGAGCGCCACGAAGCCCCAGCCGCAGGACGCCGTGCCACGCAGCAGCAGGTGGCGCGCATGGTCGGCGTGGCGCTCGGCCTGTTGCAGGTGCTGCGGCTGCAGCAGCATGCCTTCGCTCCAGACCACTTTCGATCGCCAACTCATCGCGCGCACGCTCCTTCCAGACGACAGGGCTGCACCGCCCGGGCTTCTTCGTTCATCCCGGGCCGGGACGCGCGCGGGGCACTCGGAACCGCGGTGCGGCAAGCGCTGTGCAGTGTCCCGGGGGTGCCCGGCGCGGCAAATCCATCGGATGGGATAGGCGGCGGGCCGGACTCGTCCGAAGGGCCTAGTACCCGGCGGTGCCGGGGCGAACCGCGGGCCGCCGTGCCAGCCGCGCCCGGGCCGGCGCGATGTGACGCGAGCCGGTGCGTCAGAAGTCCGAGCAGCCGTTCTTGCGCTCGGTGTCCACGCAGCTGGTGAGCTGCGGCCGCGAACGCACCCGCGTCCATTCGCGGGCCAGCACGTCGTCGCCCTGCTGCGCCGTGCGGCTCGCCCCGAGCGGGCCGGTGGCGTAGCAGATGGGCGGCCCGCCGATATTGCGGTCGAAGGTGTAGGTGTTGACGTCCTCGCGGACCACGTCCGCGGGCGCGACCCGCGG
>NZ_LDSL01000197.1 GCF_001476815.1 Pseudacidovorax intermedius
CGCGCGGCGCAGGTTCTCTTCCATCATCGGCCCCAGGATGAAGCCCAGCAGCAGCGGCGCCGGCTCGCAACCCATCTTGATGAAGGCATAGCCCACCACGCCGAAGATGGCCACCATCCAGACGTCGAAGGTGTTGTTGTTGGTCGAGTACACGCCGATGGCGCAGAACAGCACGATCGCCGGGAACAGCCACTTGTACGGAATCGACAGCAGCTTGATCCACATGCCGATCAGCGGCAGGTTCAGGATGATCAGCATCAGGTTGCCGATCCACATCGAGGCGATCAGGCCCCAGAACAGCTCGGGGTTGCTGGTCATCACCTGCGGGCCGGGCTGGATGTTGTGGATGGTCATCGCACCCACCATCAGCGCCATCACCGGGTTGGGCGGAATGCCCAGCGTCAGCAGCGGGATGAACGAGGTCTGCGCACCGGCGTTGTTGGCCGACTCGGGACCGGCCACGCCGCGGATGTTGCCCTTGCCGAACGGGACTTCGCCCGGGCGCGGCTTGAGCTTCTTCTCCAGCGTGTACGACGCGAAGGAGGACAGCAGTGCGCCACCGCCCGGCAGGATGCCCAGGGCCGAGCCCAGCGCGGTGCCGCGCAGCACGGCCGGCGTCATGCGCTTGAAGTCTTCCTTCGTGGGCCACAGGCCCTGCAGCTTGGCGGTGAAGATCTCGCGGTCTTCCTCGGGCTTGGCCAGGTTGGAGATGATCTCGCCATAGCCGAACACGCCCATGGCGATGGCGATGAAGCCGATGCCGTCGGTCAGCTCCGGAATGTCGAAGCTGTAGCGGGCCACGCCCGAGTTCACGTCCGTGCCCACCAGGCCCAGCAGCAGGCCCAGCACGATCATGCAGATCGCCTTGAGCAGCGAGCCGGAGGCCAGCACCACGGCGCCGATCAGGCCCAGCACCATCAGGCTGAAGTATTCGGCCGGGCCGAACTTGAAGGCCAGCTCGGTCAGCGGCGGCGCGAAGGCGGCCAGGATCAGCGTGCCCACGCAGCCGGCGAAGAAGGAGCCGAGGCCGGCCGCCGCGAGCGCTGGCCCGCCTCGTCCCGCCTTGGCCATCGCATGCCCGTCGATCACGGTCACCACCGAGGCCGATTCCCCTGGCAGGTTGACCAGGATGGCGGTGGTCGATCCGCCGTACTGCGAGCCGTAGTAGATGCCGGCCAGCATGATCAGCGCCGCCACCGGCGGCAGTGCGTAGGTCGCCGGCAGCAGCATGGCGATGGTGGCCACCGGGCCGATGCCGGGCAGCACGCCGATCAGCGTACCCAGCAGGCAGCCGACGAAGGCATAGATCAGGTTCTGCAGCGTGAAGGCCGCGCCGAAGCCGATCGAGAGGTTGGTAATCAGATCCATGGGATTGCGCCGATCAGCCGGTGATGAACGTGGGCCAGACCTGGAATTGCAGCTTCAGGCCGACGATGAATGCGAGGTAGCTGCCCACCGCCAGGATGGTGCCGAGGATCAGCGCCAGCTTCAGCGAGAACTCGGCGCCTGCGAGGGCGGCGATGATCACCAGCGCGTAGATGCCGATGATCAGCCCCATGGCCGGCAGGCCGATGCTGGGCAGGCCGCCGAGCAGCACGCCGAACACGAGGTTGGCCAGGATGATGAAGACGAGCGGCTTCCAGGCGATCTTGCCGATGGGCTCGCCGTCGGCGGTCTCCACCGTCAGCGCACCGAAGATGACCACCAGGCCGAGGACGGCCAGCACGATGCCCAGCATGAGCGGGAAATAACCGGGACCCATGCGCGCCCCACTGCCCACGGTGTAGGTCGTGGCGCCCCAGGCGAACCCGGCACCGACCAGCGTGAACATGAGGCCCGCGAAAAAGTCCTTCTGACTTTTGATCTTCACGAACGGTCTCCACAAAAAACGAGTGGGCGGATTTTTGGTCAGCCAACAGTCAGCTTCGATGTGGATTCCACCTAACCTGCGTTCAGGGTTAGCCCGGGGTTGCCCCGGTCGCGATCAGCTTTTTTCCTGCAGCGGGGGCGTGGCCGACAGCACTTCGGCCACCGTCGTCAGGCCCTCGGCCACGCGCAGCAGGCCCGCCAGGCGCAGCGGCCGCATGCCGTCGGCCACGGCCTGCCGGCGCAGCGCGCCGATGTCGGGCGCCTGGCCCAGCAGGCCGCGAAAGCCCTCGCTGACCGTCATCAGCTCGTAGAGGCCGGTGCGGCCGCGGTAGCCGGTCATGCGGCATTCGATGCAGCCGACGGGCTTGTAGGCCCGCACGGTGCCGCCGCTCACGCGCCAGGGCGCGGCCAGTTCGTCGAGCGTCTCGCGCGTCACCGCGTCGTCGGGTTGCTTGCAGTGCGGGCACAGCGTGCGCACCAGGCGCTGCGCCATCACGCCCAGCAGCGTGGCGTTGACCAGGTAGCTGGGCACGCCCAGTTCCATCAGGCGCGAGATGGCGCTGGGCGCATCGTTGGTGTGCAGCGTGCTGAACACCAGGTGGCCGGTCAGCGCGGCCTGCACCGCCATCTCGGCGGTGGCCAGGTCGCGGATCTCGCCCACCATGATGATGTCCGGGTCCTGCCGCATCAGGGCGCGCAGGCCCTCGGTGAAGCCGAAGTCCAGCTGCTGCTGCACCTGCGTCTGGTTGAAGGCGGGCTCGATCATCTCGATCGGGTCCTCGATGGTGCTGACGTTGACCTCTTCGGTGGCCACGCGCCGCAGCGTCGAATAGAGCGTGGTGGTCTTGCCCGAGCCCGTCGGCCCGGTCACCAGGACGATGCCGTGCGGATGGGCCACCAGCGTCTTCCAGCGCGCCGCGTCGTGGGCGGAGAAGCCCAGCGCGTCCAGGTCCTTGACCACGGTGTCGGGGTCGAAGATGCGCATCACCATCTTCTCGCCGAAGGCCGTCGGCAGGGTCGACAGGCGCATCTCCACTTCCTCGTGCGCCGCCGCGCCGGTGCCGGCGGCGGCCGCACCGGGCAGTGCCGGACGCAGGCGGCGCGTCTTGATGCGGCCGTCGAGCGGGCGGCGCTTCTCGACCACGTCCATGCGGCCCAGCAGCTTGATGCGGGCGATCATGGCGCTCATCACCGCCAGCGGCATCTGATAGGCCGGATGCAGCACGCCGTCGATGCGGAAGCGGATGACGCCCTGCTCGCGCCGCGGCTCCAGGTGGATGTCGGAGGCACGCTGGTCGAAGGCGTACTGCCAGAGCCAGTCCACCACCTGCACCACGCTCTGGTCGTTGGCGTCGAGCTGGCGGTTGCTGCGGCCGAGTTCCACCAACTGCTCGAAGCTGGTGCTGGCCGCCTGGCCGCCCGCCTTCTGCGCGGCGCGCACCGAGCGCGCCAGGGCGAAGAACTCGGCCGTGTAGCGGTGGATGTCCACCGGGTTGGCCACCACGCGCCGCACCTGACGGCGCGACTGGCGCTCCACCTCCGCCACCCAGTCGGCGATGAAGGGCTCGGCCGTGGCCACGATGACTTCGGTGGGCCCGACCTGCACCGGCAGCACCTTGTGGCGCTCGGCATAGGCGGCGCTCATCACGTCGGCCACCTTGCCCACGTCCACCTTGAGCGGATCGATGCGCAGGTAGGGCAGCCCGGCGCGGCCGGCCAGCCATTCGGTGAGCGTCTCCAGGTCCAGCGGCCGGCCATCCGCGGCGCCGGTGACGGCCACGTTGGCCAGGCGCACCAGCGGATGCTGGCTGCTCTCGGCCTGGGCGCAGCGGGCGATGGTGCGGTCGGCTTCTTCGCGGCTGATGACGCCGTCCTGCGCCAGCCACTCCACCAGGTTGCGCAGCAGAAGCGGGCCGTGCGCCGAAGGCGTGGACCGGCTCATGGCTTCAGCGGCTTGAACACGCGCAGCCACTTGGGCGCCGGCAGGCCCCAGCGGGCCGACACCGCTTCGGCCTGCTGCGCGAGCCGGTCGCGCTTGGGCCGGCTGGGTGTGCGCTGGGCCAGCACGATGGTGTTGCCCTCGCGCGTGGGCTTGAAGGTCCACAGCGCGTCGGCGCCGAAGGCCTCGGCGATCTTCTCCACGCTGCGGTCGTAGCTGGAAGAGCGGCCGAAGAGGTTGACCGTCATGTAGCCGTCCTCGGTGAGCACGCCGCGGCAGTCGGCATAGAACTCGGCGCTGTCGAGCACGGGCGCGGCGGCCTCGTGGTCGTACAGGTCGACCTGCAGCGCATCGACGCGGCCCTGCCACTGCGGCTGGCGCACTTCCTCGGCGGCGTCGGCCACGACGACCTGCAGTTTGGTGTCGTCCGGCGGCAGCTTGAACCAGCCGCGGCAGGCGGCGACGACGGCCGGGTTGAGCTCCACGGCGGTGGTGCGCATACGCAGCTGCTTGCGGCAGAACTTGGTGAGCGAGGCGGCGCCCAGGCCCAGCTGCATGGCATGGCGCTTGGGCACCTGCGCCGGGTCGGCGAAGAGCAGCCAGGCCATCATGCGCTGGACGTACTCCAACTCGATCTCGTAGGGCGCATCCAGGCGCATCGAACCCTGGACCCATTCGGTGCCCAGGTGCAGGTAACGGATGTCGCCCCAGTCCGAGAAATTGACCTCGGGCAAGGATGGGGACTTGCTGCCGCGGCGCGCCTTCATGCGGCCACCAGCCCGTGCTGCGCGAACGCCGCGCGCCAGGCCTCGGTCTTGCGCGCCAGGCTCCAGGCCGCATGGGCCGGGCTGGTGGACGGCAGCCGATGCACCGCCACGCCCGGCGGCAGGCCCAGCCGCGCGGCCTGCGCATGGCTGGCGGCACCGTTGTGGGCCACGGCCTCCAGCGCCGGCAGATGCAGGCAGCGCAGGTCGTTGGCCTGGGCATCGCGGATCGAGGCGTCCAGACTGCCGGCACGGCGGCAGCGCGCGAACACGTCCCACAGGCCAAGACCGCGCGCCGTCAGCCATTGGCAGCGCTGCACATAGTCGTGGGCGGGGGGCAGGGGATGCTCGGGCCAGAGGGCTTGCAAGAGGGTCCAGAGCTGGTTGCGGGGGTTCGCATAATACTGCCGCCTCTCGAGCGAGACGGCACTCGGAAAGCTGCCCAGGATCAGCAGCCGCGTGCGCGGCGATACGACCGGCGGCAGGCCTTCGAGCAGCGGCGCCGCGGCAGGGGCGCGGGATTCGGCAGGCATCGCCGGATCATCGCCCAGGGCTGCCGCGCACGGCGGGTGGCCATGAAAAAGCCCGCCGAAGCGGGCCTCTCGCGCATCGCGCCGTGCGGCGCATGCAGTCGGCCGCCGCAGCGGCCGCCGCGGCATCACTGCTTGCCGGCAGCCTTGGCGGCTTCGTTCTGCTCGGTGCCGGGGATCTTCTCGCCGATCTTGTTGCCGGCCGTGCGCATGCCGTCGGCGGCCTTGTGCGCGACGTTGGCGGTGGCATCGCCGGCCTTCTCGGCACCGCGCTTGGTGGCGCGGTAGGCCTTTTTGGCGCCGCGCTCGGTGGCATCGACGGCCTCGCCGGCCACTTCCTTGGTCTTGCGGTACGCCTTCTTGGTGCCACTCTCGGTGGCGTGGGCGGCGCGCTCGGCCGTATTCTTGGTGCCGTGGTAGGCCTTCTTGGCGCCGCGCTCGGTGGCGTTCACGGCTTCGCGGCCTTCTTCCTTGGCGCGCTCGGTCAGCGTGGGCTGGGGCGTGGCGGGGGCCACGGCGGTGCTGTTGGTCGTGGTCGTCGTGGTGGTGGCGGTGCTCTGCGCCATGGCCGGCAGGCCGAAGGCGGCCAGCGTGACGGCGAGGATGGCGGGCAGGGTACGGAAGCTGTGCGTTGTCATGAGATTCGCTCCTTGGATTCGGGCTGCCGGGGCAGCGCCAGGGGTGGGACACACGGGGTTGTGTCCCCGTATGGCCTGCAACGGCAGGCGGCGAGCGAAGGATGACACCGAAGAACGCCTTGAGAGCGCTGGAACACGATGTTGCGACCTCGGCCTACGGCGGCCCATCGCCCCTGTCCGACAGGGGCGATGGGCCGCC